>NZ_JBEYVC010000021.1:0-94850 GCF_040643855.1 Streptomyces sp. NPDC047072
TGGAGACGCAGCACTTCCCGGACTCACCGAACCACCCGTCGTTCCCGTCGACGACGCTGCGGCCCGGGCAGACGTACCGGACGACGACGATCCACTCGTGGGCCTTGAGCTGCCCGTTCCGGCTGCGGGTGGGGCCGTAGGCGATGGGGGAGTGGGCGGGCAGGTGATCGTCGCCGATGCGCAGACCGGCGGTGATGACGGCCCTCTTCATGTGTCCGGTGCCGGTGTCGGAAAAGCAGCGCACCCGGACTTCCGGGCTGCCCTCACCGTGTTCGACACGGAGCAGGAGCGCGGCCAGTTCCTGGATCTCGGGATCGCCGGTGCCGCGTTCGGCTTCGGCACGGACCAGCCAGGCGGCGTGATGGGAGAGGAAGCGGCTGCGGATCGCTTCCGGGGTGACGGGCATGTCGATTCCGCGCATGCGAGGCCTCCTCGGTCAGTACGTGGCGGGCTCGAAGCCCTCGACGTCGTCCTCGACCACGGCGTCGAAGGGATGGGCGTGTTCCTCGTAGGCGCGGCGTACGGCATCGGGGTGCCGGTCCACGTCGTAGGCGCACGCCCAGTTGTCGTCCCCGGAGTTCTGGGCTTCGCGGAAGAGTCGGTCGATGGCGGCCTGGTCGCCGTCGGCGACCAGGTGGGAGGCGGTGACGGTGAGCGTGGTCTCCTCGTCGTCCCAGCGGCCGATGAGCAGGACGGCTATGGCGGCGGTGCCTTTCGGTTCGTGGAACGGACGGGTCAGTAGCGGATGGGGGCGAGGATGGTGACGGTCCATCGGCCGGGCCCCACCGGGGCGGTCGCGGCGACGAAACTGCCCCGGATGTCGTCGTCGAAGTGCTGGCTGATCAAGGCGAGGAGGCGGAGCTCGGCCTCCCGGGGACCCGGGGCATCGATGTGGAAGTCGACGGTGGTGCAGTCCTGGTCCGGGACTTCAGTCGCTCTGGTGGTCTGCTCGGCGTTCCATTCGTCGTCGGGGACTGCGGGCAGAAAGTCCATCGGGAAGCGGATCCCGGAGCTCGGCAGAAGCATGGTCAACTCGCGTTTCAGAAAGGCACGGAGGGCTGGCCACCCGACGGGCATGGATTGGCGCCGGCGGGCCAGCTGGCGGGAGAGGTGGTGGAGCGAAGGGCTTCGGGAACGGCCGGACACCTTCACCATACAATCAAGATACATCTTGAAACAGGTATCTGCAACGCAGGATGCCGGCATCCTCCGGGTGTGGTTGGGCTGGGACAGCCGAACCGGACGACGCGGGTCCCATCGGTGGCACGAAGAGCGGGAGAGGAAGATGCGCGTGCCGGGGACGGGCGGGTATGCGGCCGGGGACAATGACGGGCATGTCACTCTCTCTGGCGAGCAGCATGCAGGCAGTCGCCCGGCTGCTGGACAGCTGCGGGCCGCTGGCACCCCTGCGGCTGAGCCTGAGCGCCCGCGACGTCCAGGCCGAGGTCTGCGCCGACGGCCACACCGCGATGAACACGCTTGAACGACTGGCCGAAGTCACCGGCACCGACCTGGCCGGCACCGACTACGGTGCTTCGCTGACCGCCGACCTGGGCCGCGACCTGGTGCTGGTCGCTGGCATCGCCCCGGCGGCCAGCACCGGCCCCGGCGGCCGCGCGACCTCCACCCAGGCCGCTGCAGATCTTCTGCGTACCGTGGCGCCCTGGGCGGCCGCATTGGACGAAGAACTGCAGCAGACGGCCGAGCTGTGGGTGGAGGACGACGGCCACACCTGCACCCTCCGGCTGCTGACAACGGCCGGACACGACAGCTGCCTGGAAGCCGTCGCCGCAGCAGCCGGGAAAGGCCTCGCCCGGCTCCGGACATGGCCCTCGCAGAGCGGCGTCGACGGCGTGGGCCAACTCCCCTGCGGCGCCACGGTCCAGATCGGCGTGGTCAGCCTGGCGTGACACGCGCCGCTCCGACGATCCGGAAGGACGCCGCGAGGGCGGCGGATTTCAAGAAGCGCCGTACGGATCGCCCGCACGGGCCTGGCGGAGCGTCTCGGCGTGGGTCTCCGCGCAGAAGCGGGCGATGAGGACCCACAATGGCACGGACAGGCCCGGCAGCTGGCCGACCAGAAGCTGGGCGGCTTCGTAGACGGCGTGCTGAGCGCGGGCGACGTCCATCGTGTCGTCGCCGCGCTGCGCCCGCTCCAGCGAACGCCCCGCGGCCAGGATGTGCTCGTGCGCCTCCCGGCTGACCCGCTCCAGCCGCATCGGACTGCCCGGCGTGAACAGGGACGGCGGGGGAGGCGCCGGGTCGAAGACGGCCAGGCGGCCCCGGCCGTGGCGTACGGCCCGCAGCTCGACCATGTACAGCACGGCCGAATGCCAGGCCGCCGCATCCCGTTCACCGGTGCGCGACTCGAAGGTGGTGATGGCCTTGTCGGCGCTCGTCTCGGCGCTCGCGAGCCGGCCGGGACCGCCGCCGAGACGGAATTCCTCCAGCGCATGGGCGGCTTCGACGACATGCACCTGCGCCGAGGGAGCGTAGTCCTGCAGACCACGCCGCATGAGGATGTCACCGTCCTCCACGGTGATCAGCGACCCGGGTGCGGCCGGCTCGCCGGGTTCGGCGGGGAGTTGGGGGTGGGACGGGAAGGACATGGTCGTCATGCTCCTTGGGACTGAAGCGGAACGGGGCGGTGGGCTGCGGGGACGCTGCCGGAAAGGGGTGTGGCGTCAGCCGGGCAGGGGGTACGTCTCCACGTCGTCGACGGGCGGTTCGTCTCCGGACAGAAGGCGCTCCATCTCCGGGTCGTACTGCCAGTAACGGAAGCGGAAGTGTTCCGGTTCGTCGGCTGGGTGCTCCGGAGCCGTCGTGATCGTGGCGCTGCACGCCAGAAAGCGGCGCCCGTCGGCGTACGCGTGCCCGTGGTGGCACTCGCCGTGTACCGAGAAGGACTGAGGGCGTGCCGACCCGGGGACCAGGAGCCAGAAGGACAGCGGAGGACGCTGCCGTGCCCTGCTGTGGCCGGCTTCGCGGGACCAGTAGTCACTGAACCACGCCATGGTGCGGACCTCGACGCTGTCCGGCGTGACCAGGAGGAAGGTCGGCTCCGCGGTGGCCGTGCGGGCCACCGCGCCCAGCAGCGAGCCGGCCGCGCCGGGCTCGGCGGGGAGTTGGGGGCGGGACGGGAAAGACATGGTCGTCATGCTCCTTGCGACTGAAGTGGAATGCGGCGGTGGGCGGGACAGACGTTGGTGCCGGGAGAGGTTCGTGGCATCAGGTGGGGCAGGGCCCACGCCTTCGCGTTGTCGGCGGGCGGTGCGTCCCCGGGCAGGAGAGGTACAGCGTTGGGAGCGTCCTGCCGGTGTGGAAGCGGTACTGCCGCGGCTCGCTGGCGGGGTCCGAGAGCAGTGGGCCCAGGACCCGCCATGCGGCGGGCCACCGGAGTCCGCGGGCGGTTCGCCGCCGCCTGGAGCGAGGTCACACGGAGCGCCGTCCGGGAAATCCTGCCTCTTCCAGGACACGCGCAACCGCCGCATCAGCTTCTTCGGCGCCGATGATGTACAGGTGCATGGCCTGAGCCGCGCCGTAGTCCTCGCTGTCCCAGTCGATGTACAGCGGGCCCTGATGGGACCGGTGCTGTTCGTTTCGACGGTCGCGGAAGGCTACGGCTTCCTGGCGGGTTGCCAGGTATGCCAGGCGCAGCCCGTCGTCGAGCTGGGCCACCTTGCCGGTGACCTCGTCCATGACGACCCAGGGCCGATCCCGCAGCATGTCGAGCCGGTGGCGGCGCAGATAGAAGCGCGTCGTGGACCGGCGGTCGGCGAGCGGGGCGGTGTCCTCGTCAGCGTAGTTGTGAAGCCCGTCGTCGTGGGCGTGGTTGAGTGGAACAGCAGCCTGTTCACCCAGCCAGCCGGGCGGCAGGCCGGGAGGGACGGGAGCGGAGGCCGCGGCCCGGCTGCTGTTCAGCCACTCCCACAAGCCGTCGGGTTCGTGCAGACGGCCGTCCTCAGTCTCCGCGTAGACGCGTGAGCTGCCTCCGAAGCTGCTCCCGTCGTGGTAGTCCCAGAGACAGATGAGACGTACGCCGACTGCGTCCTGAAGGCGGCCGAAGACCCGGTTCACGTCGTCAGGGCCGTAACCGTCAGCGAGGCGCACGGCGTAGCCACGCGCCTTGGGTTCCTCGGGACGGTGCCCGTCGTCCTCGGCGGCAGGCGCAAGGAGCTGCGCGACTTCGTCGAATCCGCCCGCGCCGGACGGTCCATCGGTGCCGGAGCGGCGCGCGGTCGGGCTATTGGAATCGGATGTGGCCATGGTGAACCCCTCGGCAGGAGGCAGAACCGGACAGTCGAGACTGAATCAAAATACATGATGGAACATGCTTGAGCAACAGTCATAATACATAGTGAAAAATGATTAAGGATTGACACCGGCAGGGTTGTACGTTAGATTCGCGTTAGATTCGAGGAGTGGGAGGAAGTTGATGGACGACCCCGTGGAGGCGGTCCTCAAACGGATCTCCATGGACGGTCCTGTGCCGCCACTGCCGCTCCCGGAGGAACGGGCACGTCTGCGCGAGGAGTTCGGGTGGACCAAGACCCAGCTCGGTCAGGCGCTGAAGGTGTCCCGCGAGACCGTGTGGACCTGGGAGAAGCAGCCGCCGCGCGCACCGCGGGGTGCGAAGGGCCAGCTCTACGCCCGGATCATGGCGCACTTCGCTTCTGAACTGTCCCGGGTCGCCGACGCCACCTCCGTCGATTCCGCCGCCCCTCTCGTTTCCGAATGGCTGCCGGCGGCAGAGGAAGAGGCGGAGCCACAGCTGGAGCTCAGCTTCGAAATCGAGGACCCGCCGGAACTGATCTGGGACGCGCCGGCGTCCGACGCTGCGCCGGAGCAGGAGGACCTCGGCTACGACGCCCCCGGCTCCTGGACGGAACTGCCCGAGGGCCACAGCCGCTCCTGCATCCGGTGCGGTCGCCCGACGACGGTGCTCGTCGGCGGGCAGCCCCGCCACGTCTACCTGGAAGCCCACGCCCGCATGGGCATGCCGCGCTGCGGCACCCAGCCGGTCACCGCCGCCCCTCCCGTCACCCCGGCCCCGGCCGTCGCCGTCCCGCCCGCGCCGGTGGAAGCCGCCGCCCCCGCCCCGCGGCCGACCGCGACGCCCGCTGCCCGGACGGTGCCCGCATCCCGCGGACACCGGGCCGCCGCGGCCCGGCCCGCCCGCCGCACGAAGAAGTCCGCCGTCAAGCCGGTGGCGCCCGAGCACGCCGACGGCCCCCTCGCCGTCCTCGCCGTCACCGACGGCACCCTGACCGCGCATCTCGTCGACGGCCGCACCGTGCCGTGCCCAGCCAAGACCATCCAGGCCCTGGCCGCTTGGGCCCTGGACAAGAAAAAGATCCGCCTCGGTGCGGCCAAGCTCCACGACAACGGCTTCGACCAGGATCCGCTGGTCGTGCTCACCGCATCGGCCGCGGCCCACTTCGACCTGCCCGCCCGCCTGGAAGACCAGGAAGGCCTCCGCCTGCCCGCCGACCACAAGATCGTCAAGAACCTCACCCGCGCCGGCTGGGAACTGACCAAGTCCGGCTTCGGGCTCTGGCCGAGGATCTTCAAGCGCCTCGACGGCCAGCGCCACTGCGTTCAGCTCGCCATCGTGCCCTGGCGCGCCCTGGAGACGCGGGCCTGGGGCAGCGCCGGCGAGGACCTTTCCGCTCCTGAACTCGCCTCCATGCTCGGCACCTTCGCCGATCTGGTCATCACGCCCCGCGGCACGGTCGCCGTCACCGCCGAGGAACTCATGACCGCGCTGCGGCCCCCCACCAAAGCCGAGTGGGACAACGACAAGAAGAAGTGGGTCTCGGCGAAGGTGCCCCACACCCTGCACACGGTCGTCGACCCGGCCCCGTGCGAGGCGCCCGAGGAACACCCCATCGTGGCGGCCGACTACCCCGACGAAGGGTCCCGGCCCGCGAGCGAGGCCCTCGACGAGGAAGCCTGTATCTGGATCCGCCCCATCGACGAGGTCACCGACGACGAACGCGCCCTGCCCAACGTCGCCGCACTGGACGTCTCCGTCGCCTTCCTCGCCGCCTGCCGCCGCCTCCACGTCGGCACCGGCCCGGCCATCCACCGCCCCCGCAACCCCCTCTTCGACCCCGAACTGCCCGGCTCCTGGTACGTCGACCTCTCCCACGTCGACGTCGACCCGCGCCTGCCCAACCCCTTCACCCCCAGCGGCCAGCGCCCCGAAGGCCCCGGCTGGTACGCCACACCCACAGTCGACTACGCGGTCGAACTCGGCGCCGACGTCCGCCCGATGGAAGCATGGGTCCGCGAGACCCACAGCCCCTACCTCCAGCCCTGGTACGACACGCTGCGCGCCGCGCACCTGACCGTGATGGCCGGCCTCGGCGTCACCACCGACCTCGACGACGAGGAATTCCTCGCCGCGATGGCCGTGTACAAGGACGGCGACCCGACACTGGTCACCCTGTCCAACGTGATCAAGTCGGTGGCGAAGTCGGGCATCGGCAAGCTGCGCCAGCGCCCCAACCTCGGTATCGACTACGTCTTCGGCGAGCCGTGGCCGGCCCTGAACAAGAAAACCTGGCGGCCCGACATCCGTGCCATGATCCTGTCGAAGGCGCGGATCAACATGCACCGCAAGATGTGGAACCTCGCCGACACGGCGGACCGCTACCCGCTCGCCGTCAACAACGACTGCGTCGTCTACCCCGTCGACGGGCTCTCCCCGCTGCCGCTCCTGCTCGGCCCCGACGGCCAGCCCGTACGCGGAGGCTTCCGCCTCGGCGTCAACCCCGGCTCCGTCAAGCACCAGGGCTCCCAGACCATGACGTGGGCACTGGACCTGCTCGCCGACGGCGTGAACATCGCCAACGAGATCAAGGACGCCAGCCTCGTGCGGGTGGCCTAACGACCAGAAGGAAACCGACTGACCGTGGGACTGATCGAAGACCGCCTGGGCGAGGCCGCGGACACCGCCTTCAGCCAGCCGATCCCCAAGAGCATCGGCGCGCGGGTCCGCTTCCTGCTCAAACAGGAGAAGGGCCTCAGCCGCGCCGAGGCCGCCCGCGCGGTCGCCGAGAAGATCGGCAAGAGCCAGCGCACCGTCGAGCGCTACCGCGACGACCAGATCAAGACGGCCAAGCCCGAGACGGCCGCCGTCATCGAAGCGGAAGTGAAGAAGCTGTGGCAGCCGCTGGTCAAGGCACGCAAGCTGCAGTCGGCCATCACCAGCACCGGCATCAAGGTCGACGTCCGCGGGAAGTTCGGCTTCAAATCCCCCAAGGGCACCACCAACGACCCCCGCTACCGGCGCCTGTCCCGCCGCCTGGACGCCGACGTCGCCCGCGCGCTCTACGACGCCAAGCAGGCCGGCGCCGATGAGGACGAGCTCGCCCAGATCGTCGCCGACGGCCTGCGCGACGACTACTTCACCGACGGCGGCACCCGGGCCCAGTCCCTTCAGCAGGTCGCCCTGACCGACATCGACCACATTCGCTTCAGCCTTGGCTGACGTGCCGCCCTCACCGGGCTGAAAACGAAAGGACAGGCCACCCCGTGCCCGCGACCGCCACCGCCCCGCCGCCCAGGATCAGGCTGCGCAAGCACCAGTCCCAGGCCGTCCACGCCGCCCACACCGCGCTGCGGCACACGGCCCGGACCTCCATCGTGATGGCCTGCGGCACCGGCAAGACCTACGTCGCCGAGCGCACCGCCGCCCGCGTCGCCCCCCAAGGCACCCGCCTGGTCCTGCTGCCCACCCTGGAACTCCTCGCCCAGACCGTCGACGACTGGCGCACCGCCGGCATGAGCGGCCCCGTCCTCGCCCTGTGCTCCAAACGCCCCAACACCCGCAGCGGGCCCGTCCCCCACACCACCCACCCCGGCGTCCTCGCCGCCACCGTCGACAAGTACCCCGACCTCACCGTCTTCGCGACCTACCACTCCCTGCACCGCGTCGAAGAAGCGCACCAGGACTACGCCATGCCGCCCTGGGCGCTGATCACCGTCGACGAAGCCCACCGCACCAGCGGCGACCTCGGCAAACGCTGGGCCGCCGTCCACGACGACGACCTCGTGCCCGCGCACAAGCGCCTCTACATGACCGCCACACCGAGGATCTGGTCGGCGGGCGAGCCCGGCGACGACGAGGACGCCTCCCTCGTCGCCTCCATGGACGACCCCGCGCTCTACGGCGAGACCTCCTTCCGCCTCCCGCTCGCCGAGGCCATCGACATGGACCTCCTCGCCGACTACCGCGTCGTCGTCATGGAAGTCCGCGAAGCCACCATCCGCACCCGCCTCGGCATCTCCGACAAGGCCACCGAAGCCGAACTGCGCCAGGCCGCCCTCCAGATCGCCGTCCTGCGCGCCATGGCCGAACTCGACCTGCGCCGCGTCGTGACCTTCCACCACCGCATCGCCGACGCCCACGACTTCGCCGCCACCCTCCCCGACACCGCATCCCTCCTCTACGCCCTGGACGAGACCGGAACCGGCTGCCCCGACCCCGGCGAACTGTGGGCGGCCGCGATCGACGGCACCCAGGACCCGGCCTGGCGCCGCCACCTCCTGGACCGCTTCGACGGCCGCCCCGGCGAGGACCTGGCCCCCGCCCACCGCACCGTGATCGCCAACGCCCGCCTCCTCGGCGAAGGCGTCAACATCCCGGCCATCGACACCGTGGTCTTCGCCGACCCCAAGGAATCCATCGTCGACACCGTCCAGGCCGTCGGCCGCGCCCTGCGCCAGAAACCCGGCCAGGGCAAGAAAGCCACCCTCATCGTCCCCGTGTACGTCGCCCCAGGCGAGGACGCCGACGACCTGCTGGGCTCCAACCTGTACAAGCCCCTCTGGCGCGTCCTGCAAGCCCTGCGGGCACACGACGACCGCATCGCCGACCGGCTCGCAGTCCCCCAGCAGCCCTCCCACCCCGAACCGGAAGACGACGAAGCCGAGGTCCCGGTGGACATCGTCTTCGACCGGCCCTTCCCCGCCGACACCATCGCCCAGGCCTTCCGGCTGCGCGTCCTGCACCCGCGCGAGGCCGCCTTCCGCCGCGGCCTGGAAGCCGCCACCGCCTACTACGAGACGCGCGGCCACCTCGACGTCCCCCAGCTCTACGACGACGACACCGGCTTCGCCCTGGGCCGCTGGATCAACCGCATGCGCAAGGCGTACGCGGCCGGCACCCTCAAGTCCTCCCAGATCAAAGCCCTCGAAGAGATCGGCATGATCTGGAACCTCAACACCCAGGCAGCCAAGCGCGGCCTGCTCCACGCCCGCAACTGGGCCGCCACCCGCGGCCACCTCGCTGTCCCCTCCAACGAGATGATCGGGGACTTCGCCTTCGGACGTTGGCTCACCAACCGCCGAAGCACCGCCCGCGCCCGGGCGGAGAAAGGCCTCGAGCCGGACCCCACCGACACCGCTCTCACCGGCCTCGACCCGTACTGGAACCCGCCGTGGCCGATCACCTGGCAGCGCCTCTACTACACCGCCCGCCTCTACGCCGAGGCGAGCATCACCCTCGACGACCTCCCGGCCGACTTCGTCACCGACGACGACGAACCCCTCGGCGAATGGGTCCGCACCCAGAGCACCGAGTTCGCAGCCCTCCACCCCCAGCAGATCCAGCTCGTCCGCGACCTCGGCATCACCCTGATCGAACCCCCTGAGGACGAGGCGCCCCAGCCCACCGGCCGTGCCGCCCGCCAGCAGCGACAGCTCGAACAGGGACTCGCGGCCGTCGCCGCCTTCCGCGCCCGCGAAGGACACGTCCACATCCGCCAACGCGACACCGTCACCGTCGACGGCACCGAGGTCAAGGTCGGCCAGTGGCTCAACAACCTCCGCAAACGCTGGGACGCCCTCCCCGCCGAACACCTCCAGGCGGTCACCGCCGCCGGCCTGACCCGCCACGCCCAGCCCAGCGGCGACACCAGCCAATGAACCCCGGCGAACAACTCCGGCCACACCCGCGCGCCAACCGGCCAGACTCCCCGCCACGAACCCGCGTGCGCAGCACCCAGCGGATAGACATCCACCCGGCTGGGGAGAGACCAGGCGGCCAAGCCACCGGGGGAGAGGACCTCATATGGGGACGGCGCTGCTGGCGGCGTTAGCCGCCGCCGTACTCGGAGTCGTCAGCGCAGGGCTCGTGCGGGCCGGACGGCGCGAGGCACGGGCGGAGAAGGCCCGGCTCGCCGAGGACGCGCAGCGCCAGGCCCGCCGTTCCCTGGACGCGGTCTGGGCCATGGACGACCGCGGCTTCGAGGAGTACGTCGCCCAGCTGTGCCGCCGCGACGGCTGCACCCAGGTCGAACGCGTGGGCGGCTCCGGCGACCTCGGGGCCGACGTGATCGGCTACCTGCCGGACGGCAGGAAGATCGTCGTGCAGTGCAAACGCTTCGCGAAACACCGCTCGGTCGGCAGCCGCGACATCCAGACCTTCAACGGCACCGCCCGCGCCGAACACGGCGCCGACGTACCGGTCTTCGTCGCGTCCTGCGTGTTCACCCGCCCGGCCCGTAACTTCGCCGCCCGCCACGGCTTGTGCCTCATCGACGTTGACCTGCTCGGCTTCTGGAACAGCGGCACCACCATCAGCTCCCTGGTGGAACTCGACATCAGCCGCTCCGGCACCCACCACAGGCTCAGCCCCGACCACGACTGACAAGGACCCCAACGTGCCGGACACCGAGACACCCATCCACGCCTGGCACATCGAAGACCGGGAGTACCAGCGTCACCAGGAGCGGCGCGGCCGCCGCTTCGCCTACCCCAGCATCACCCCCGCCCGCACCGCCCTGGTCGTCATCGACATGGTGCCGTTCTTCGTCGACGCCAACCCCTACGCCCGCGGCATCGTCCCGAACATCCAGCAACTCGCCGACCGGCTGCGGGCGGCCAGCGGCCTCGTCGCCTGGGTCGTGCCCGCACGCACCGAACGCACCCCGGCAGGCGACGAGTTCCACGGCCCCCAGGCCGCCGAGATGTTCCGCAACTCCGGCGGCACCGGACCGCTGCCCGGCCGGCTGTGGCCGGGCTTCGCCACAGACCCCGGCGACATCTTCGTGGAGAAGAGCGCGCCGAGCGCCTTCTTCCCCGGCCGCTGCCCGCTCCCAGAACTCCTCGAACAGAGCGGCATCGACACCGTCCTGGTCACGGGCACGGTCACGCAGGTCTGCTGCGAGTCCTCGGCCCGCGACGCGTTCACCCTCGGATTCCGCGTGGTCATGGTCGCCGACGCCAACGCGACCGGCCGCGACCAAGACCACAACGCCACACTCGCCACCGTTTACAGATCCTTCGGCGACGTGAGACCCACCGCGGAGGTCCTCGCCATGATCGAAGCAGCGCCATAAGAACCCCCGCCGGCCAGCGCGCATCCCGACCACATCCGCAGCGGACCCCCCCGGGCCGTGCACGGCGTAGCGTGCACGGCGTAGCGCGTCGCGCTGGGCCGAGCGGGGGCCAGTAATGCAGAACCAGCGCGAGGGGTGTTCCGACACGGACCAGCGGCAGCCCTACGCAGCCCTGACCACGGACAACGCGCAACTCCGCCCCTGCTCGATCGCAGTGCTTGAATGAACCCTCGTCCCGCTGAGCAAGGAGAACCACCGTGCCCCTGGTGTCCGTCGTGATGCCCGTCTACAACTCGGCAGCCACGCTCGGCGCAGCCGTCCGGTCGGTACTCACCCAGACCCACAGCGACCTGGAACTGCTGGTCACCGACGACCAGTCCTCCGACGAGTCCATGGACCTGCTCATGGAGTTCGCCCGGCAGGACGAGCGCGTCCTGCCGGAGCCCGCACCCGAGCAGGGCGGCGCCGGCAGGGCCCGCAACCTGGCCATCCAGCGGGCCCGGGGGGACTACATCGCCTTCCTCGACAGCGACGACCTATGGCTGCCGGAGAAGACCGAGCGGCAGATCGCCTTCGCCGAAGCGGGCAGCGCGCCGCTCACGTTCACCTCGTACTTCAAGATGGACGCCGACTACGACGGCGAGAGCACCGACTTCGTCCCGAACGGCCGCATCATCCGCGCACGAGAGCACGTGGACTACCGCGCGATGCTGGTCCGGGACCACATCGGCGCGCTGACCGCCATGTACGACCGCACCGTCCTCGGCAACAGGCTGATGCCGGAAATGCGCAAACGCCAGGACTACGCCCTGTGGCTGTCGATCATGCGTGACGGCGCCGACGCCC
The DNA here is from genome assembly GCF_040643855.1 of Streptomyces sp. NPDC047072. Lineage (NCBI taxonomy): Bacteria > Bacillati > Actinomycetota > Actinomycetes > Kitasatosporales > Streptomycetaceae > Streptomyces > Streptomyces sp. NPDC047072. Next base: position 12,195 of record NZ_JBEYVC010000021.1, read on the forward strand.
GGGGCCTGGCCGAACCGCTCGCGGTGTACAGGGCGCATCAGGCGGGCTCGGTGTCCTCCAACAAGTTGTCACTCCTGCCCTACAACTGGGAGCTGTACCGCCAGCACGAAGGACTGTCGGTCCCACGGGCGACGCGGGCTCTGACCGGCGCCGTGTGGCAGTCCCTGCGCAACTCGCGGATCTAGACCCCGGCTCCGGCCGGACACCCGCGCCCTATGAGGCGGCCGGAGGCGACCTCCGCGGCGCGCGCAGTGACCCCCGCGGAGGCGGCGGTGATCCACGAGGTACAGGAACGGAGACCGGTGATCAGGACACAGACGGGCGAGGCCACCGCGTTCAAGGGGCTGATTCTCGACTTCGCGGGAGTGCTGACCGAGCCAGTGGGCCAAGCCCAGCGGTCCTGGTGCCTGGAACAGGGGCTGACGGAGTCCGCATGGGCGAACGCCTTGGAGGACCATCCCGAGGGCCGAGACCTCTACAAGGCACTTGAAAGCGGGCGGATGACACAGACCGAGTGGAACCGCCGAACCGCCGCACTCCTCGGTCTCACCGAACACCACAACCTGATGGGCCGGGTCTGGCACGACGTCCGCCCGGCCACGAAGATGATCGCCCTTGCTCGAGCAGCGCGGCGGGACGGCTACGCCACCGCCCTGCTCTCAAACTCCTTCGGCCTTGACCCGTACGACCCCTACCAAGAGCTCGGCGTGTGGGACCTGTTCGACGTCACCGTCATCTCCGAACACGTCGGCGTCGCCAAACCCGATCCCGTGATCTACCAGATCACCCTCGACCGGCTCGGGCTGCCCGGGCCCACTTGTGTTTTTGCTGACGACCGTCACGAAAATCTCATCCCGGCCGCCGCACTGGGCATCGCGACCGTGCACGCCGACGGACAGGACACCACCGTCGCCCACCTGGCCCGGCTGCTGAACCTGCCCCCCGACCCGGCCTGAGCGGCACTGGCATCCTCGCCGACCTGCGCGGCAACTCCGCGCCCACCGCCAGGCCCCCCCTGGTCCGGGACTTCCTCGAGCGCACCGTCCAAAGGCTCCGCCGGGCAGCGGTACCGCGATCAGGCCGGGGACCCGGCCACCACCAGCGCCCCGTCGTCTTCCCGCCGGGTATCACGGAGCTTCAGGTCCGGAGACGAGTAGAGCAGCACCCGGCCGTCGTAGAGGCGGTACTGGTACCGCGTGGACCGCTCCAGGTCACGGCGCTGCTGCGGGTCGCCGTCGGGCAGCACGAGCTCAACGAACCCGTTGCCGTCGACCAGCACTCCCCGCGATGTGATCTTCCCGGTGACGGTCGCCACGAAGGTGTCGGCGAAGATCTCCACCCTGTCGCCGTGCATCGGGATGGGGCCGGGGAAGTCGGTCACGCCGTCACCCCCGCGAGGGGCATTTCGATGATCAGGGCTGCGAAGAAGCTGTCCACGGTCCGGCAGTGTCCTCGTTCTCGGGGCTGATGGTCCCGCCCATCCTCGCGGTGCCCCACCCGGCCGCGCCACTCCCCTGCCCGGTGCGGCCCGTGGCTCCCGCACGTGAACGGCCATGGCGGCCTGCCGACTGTGGGGCAGTGAAGACGCCTTCCGACGACGCTGCCGGGCCCGAACACGTTCCTGTGCCGGTGCGGGTCGTGCTCCCCGCCGATCCGCTGCTCGGGACCGAGCAGCCTGAGATCGTCGCGCGGCTGTGGAAGCGGCGGCAGACCGAGACGGGCTGGGTTTTCCTCGTGGGGCTGCCGTCGTACCGAGACCTCGAGGACGGGAGTGTGGAGGCGGCGGAGTACCGGGTGTGGGTGCGCGCCCCGCAGCACGTGCGGCGGATCGACGGCGTCGACTACGACCAGGTCGTGACCGAGAGGCTGGAGCCCTCGCCGCAGTCGGTGGTCCAGGAGGTCCTCGGGGAGCGCCGGCCGTCGGGATGGGTGCTGGCGAAGGTTCGCGGCGGGCGAGGCCCGGACCAGGGCGGTGTCCTGCACGCGCCGGACTGCGACGAAGCGCCGCAGGGAGCTCCGCTGCTCGATCTGGAACGCGCCCTGAACGTTGCGGAGAATCCGGCGACCCGGCTGTGCACCCTGCGCGGCCGTGCAGCAGGAACGCACGCCCCTGCTGCACGGTTTCGACCACATCGACGGTTCCTAGCCGCGCGCTCCGGGCCGCTCAACGGCCCGGCGGCTGCCGGGTGTTCATGGCGGCTTCGGTCGCCGCGGCCGCCCAGGTGGGCAGCAGGTCAACGGCGGCGCCGGCGTGGCCGCGCGCGATGCCCCGGGTCAGGCCGTCCCATTGCGGGCGGGGCCTGATCGGCGGGAGGCCACTGATGTCGTCAGGCGGCCGCGACGGCCACAGGCGGGTCAGCCACAGCCACGTCGCGACCGGGGGTTGCCCGGCGTTGGGCACGGGCGCGTCCGGGGCGGTGTCGAGCCTGTGGGCCAGGTCCTCACCGACCACGGCCGCGGCCAGGTCCCGCACGTGCAGGGCGCCCTGCTCGCAGTGCTGCCCGAGCTCCGTCAGCGGCACGTCGTCGGGGCTGCGGCCGCTCTGGTCGGCGAGCGCCGCCAGGACGACGGCAAGGAGGCCGCGGATTGCGACGTAGTCCCAGTTCTGCTCCGTGCACAGCGCGGGAGGCTGGAAGCACGCCGTGATCCGCCCGGCCCGGGCCAGGGCTTGGCTCCACCCGTCGCCGGCCGGCGTCACGCCGCGCGGTACGTCGCTGCCGTGTCGCGTGTCTGGGACACGCTTACCTCGGTCAGACCCGGCATCCGGTCGGCCCACTGCTCGTAAGCCCACACGGCGAACAGTTCGGCACTCGGGCGCGCTCCGACGATCCCGTTCAGATGCTGTCCGCGCAGCTGCTCGTCAGCCCACTGCTTGAGCGTCTGCTCGTTGCTGACCACGACGGCCGCGTCCTGGCCGGCGAACACGAAGCCGAGTTCGTACTGGTGGCCGTGGACACCGTGCTCGTGATGCCACTGGGGCAGCGTCGGCAGGGCGTGGGTCGCCTCGAAGTACAGGGTGATCTCTTGCGTAACGGCCAACTCGGTTGCCCCCTCCGGCTCATGACGTTCCGGCAGCGTATCGCCGTGGCCCGGGTCTGTGGGCTCAGCTGGCTTCGGCGACCGTGAGGAGTCCGTATCCCTGGTACCAGCGGGGATCACGGACCGGCACGGGCGACATGCCCAGCGAGGGGGCGACCTCCGCCAGGGACCGGTAGTCGCCCCTGCGGCCCGGTGCCTGCCGCAGCCGGTAGTCCTGCAGCGTGTTGTAGGCGCCGTCGGCGAGGTGCGGGGTTCGGCCCGCGTGCAACAGCAGGCTGGTGAACGCGCGGTACACCGAGCGGCGTACCCGGGCCCACTGCTCCGGGTCGCTGCCGATCACGCGCATCAGGGCGTGCCAGTGGTCGGCGTACGGTCCGGTGGGGGCCGGCCACCCGGTGACGCCGGGCGTGAGCCTGGCCCCGGCCTCGTCTTCGTCCTCGCTCCAGTTGCGCAGCTCGGAAGCGAGCCGGTCCAGGTCCAGGTCGCCGATCGCGGCGCCGGTCCATCCCATCGCGATCCGCAGGGACTCCGCGACCGCGGCCACCAGGTGGCCGCGGGCCTCCTGGTCGTCCCCGAGCAGATAGCCCCGGTGGGGCTGCACCGAAGGACCCTGCTCCTGGTGCCAGCGGACGACGGCTTCCGCCCACGGCCACGCGTCGGTGTAGGGGTCGCTGCCGTCGTGGGCGGCCTGGTACGCGGCGGCGAAGTCGGGCAGGACGGCATGAGGGTCAAAGGCCATGGCCGCAGTCTGCCCCACCACCGGCAGCGTCATCCGGGGAACCGGTACCGCAGATGTGTTCCCGCCCGGGTCAGGCCGCCTCGGGCACGGCCGTCAGGCCGTCGATGCCCTGGTAGGCGAGCGGATCGCTGACCGCGACCGGCATCGTGATGCCGATGATGGGCGCGGTGTCGGCGAGTGCCATGTAGCTGGAGTCGTAGGTGTTCTGGCGGTACCTGAGAGCGGCGCCCCGGTCCATGGTCTTCGACGTGTGGAACAGCAGCCCGAGCAGCACATCGTCCGCCCCCGAGGCCAACCGGCGGGCACGGTCGGGATCGCCGGACAGGAAAGCCGCCTGCCACCGGTCGGCGTACGGGCCGGTGGGCTCCGGCCATTCGGGAGTTCCCGGCTGAGGACGGCTCGCGTTCGTCGCCCAAGGCTCCGCCCAGTAGCCCAGCTCGCTGCGGGCGGTCTCCAGGGCCAGGTCTGCCGGCAGGCGGTTGTGGCGGACCATGCTTAGGCGCAGAGTCTCGGCGATGGCGGCCGGAACGTACTCGGTGTCGCTGTCGCTCACGCAGGCGTTGCGCAGGCTCCACCCGAGGCGCTGCTCGTTCGCCCGCGACCAGGCCAGGGCGGCTTCGGCCCACGGCCAGCAGTCAGTGTAGGGGTGGCGGCCGGTCCGGGCGATGTACCGCTCCGCGTGGGCGGCCACCTTCCTGTTCGTCTCGCTGCTGCTCACTGCGTCACGCCCCCTGCTTTCAGCGGCCACGGTCGTCGATTCTCCGCTGGAGTTTCTCACCAACGCGGTGAGTGGGCAGGGCGTTCGGCGGGCGCGGCGCCTTCGCCCTGCCCGCAGTCGCACGCGTCGGGTCTATCTTCTGGCTCAGGCTGCTGCCGTCACGGTGGCGGCGGGGGCCAGGGGGACGACGACGATCGGCTCCCAGGTGATGTGCCGGCGGTCGTGGCGCTGGGCAACCAGCGACAGGTGGGTGGCCCGCAGCACGACGGGGCCTGCGTAGTCGCAGTCGCGGTGGCGCCTTCCGAACCCGTCAGTTACCGGCAGCGTGCGATGCCGAAACGGCTGCGCGGCTTCACGGCCAGCGCTTCGGCGGCCGCGCGTTCGGCCTCCTCCGCCTGGCGGCGCGCGAGGCGATCAGCCTTCGCACGTTCGGCGGCCTCCTTCGCGCACGGCCCGCACAGCCGGTCCCCTCGCCGGGCCACGAGGCCCCCTTGATCTTCTGCCAGCGTTCGTCGGTGAACTTCGTGCCGCACTGCTCGCACACCGGCCGCTGTGCCTCGCGGTAAGCGGCCTCGCGCTCCCCCTGGCGCCGACGGGCCTCTTGGAGCTCCACCCGGTACAGCTTCTCGCCGTCGAGGTGGTCCAGGGCCTCGGACAGCGTCTGCCACTCATCGCGCCCGAGCCTGCGCCACACCGCGCCCGCGGCCCCGGCCGGGTCGGCGGTGATCCGATCAACTCGGTGACGACCACGGGCACCGCCTGGTGGTAGTCGACCACCTTGTAGCTCTCGCCCCGGTGCGGGGTGCCGGCGAAGTAGGTGCGGGCGGCCTGCTCCAGGCGCAGCATGCGGCTCTCGCGCTGCGCGGCGGTCTTCCCCGTGAACACGAACACCACCGGCTGCGATCTCGGTCTGCCAGGACAGCGGGGTGCCGTACCCGCCTCGGTGAGGACGGCCGCGGTCGAGGTGACGGCGGCGTGTTCGTCGTAGCCGTCGTCCTTCACCGGGCGGCCAGTGGTGTCGAGCCGGAGCTTCCCGATACAGGAGACTGGCCAATCCGGCCCGGCTTCACCCCGTGCACCGCATGCCCGGATCGGTCACGGGGAGCTGGCGCCGCCCTGGGCAGCACGAAACTCTTCCTGGATGGCGCGCAACTGCCCGGCGGACATCCGGTCGGCGTGGGTCACCCTGGTGACCCCCTCGGCCCTCATCTCCAGGAGGACCCCGAAGGCCTCCAACTGCTGCACGGTCCGCACGCATGCGGCGTCCGAGGCGACACAGGACGTCGACGTAGTGCCGAGGTAGGCATTCAGCTCGGCGCGTTCCTCGGGACCCAGTCGGACTCCGGCGGTTCCTTCGCGGGCTGCCGCAAGCCATGACGGGGCGGGAGCGAGATGCTCCAGATCCAGCCCCAGGTCCTTCAGCGCCGTCCGGATCCGCTCGCACCGCACGGCAATCAGCGAGTCGGCCACGGTGACCTCCGGGTCCGTCCGCTCCGATGCGGCCGGACCCGGGCATGCGGTAGAGGAGGGAGGAGAGACGGAGCGGCGGAGCAACTTTCTGAACATTGCTCCGATAATGCCACTCCATTCCAGCCAGCTGCCGTCCGGCCCCGCAGCACAACCGGCGCCAGAGCACTGTCACACCCCAGTGGCACGATGGTGGATCGTGCCCTCGGACAGCTCACACGTCCGGGGGGATCCACAGAGATGGAGAGTAAGATCATGAACCGCAGTGAGCTGGTTGCCTCGCTCAGCGACCGCGCCCAGGTGACCCGCAAGGACGCCGACTCCGTGCTGACCGCGCTCGCCGAGACCATCGGCGACATCGTCGCCAAGGGCGACGAGAAGGTCACCATCCCCGGCTTCCTGACCTTCGAGCGCACCCACCGTGCCGCTCGCACCGCCCGCAACCCGCAGACCGGCGACCCGATCAACATCCCCGCCGGCTACAGCGTGAAGGTCTCCGCAGGCAGCAAGCTCAAGGAAGCCGCCAAGGGCAAGTGAGCCCCGGACCTCCGCCCGCAGCCGCCGGCGGAAGATCCGGATAGCCGGGCCCCGCCCGGGGTAGAACGAACCCCGGGCCGATGCCTTCGGGCGACGGCCCACCACCACACCCCGGCCGGGAACCCCGGCGACAGCGAAGGACGCAGTATGGCCAGCGGCACCGTGAAGTGGTTCAACTCCGAAAAGGGCTACGGCTTCATCACCCAGGACGGTGGTGGCCCCGACGTCTTCGCCCACTACTCCGCGATCGCCGGTGGCGGGTACCGTGAGTTGACCGAAGGCCAGAAGGTCACCTTCGAGGTCACCCAGGGCCAGAAGGGCCCCCAGGCCGAGAACATCGTCCGCAGCTGACACCGGATAAAGCGCGCGCGCCCCGTCCGCCACTCTGTGTAGAGTGGGATCACCGACGCGGGGTGGAGCAGCTCGGTAGCTCGCTGGGCTCATAACCCAGAGGTCGCAGGTTCAAATCCTGTCCCCGCTACAGAAGCGAAGGGGACCCGGTCATCAGCCGGGTCCCCTTCTGCTGTCCCCGGACAGTGTTCTGCCGGGGGCGGGTCACTCCAGGGGGACGGCGACGGCAGGAGTGCCGCGGCGCAGCTGGAGGACGGCGGCGGCCGCCAGGGCAGAACTTACGACCCGGGCATGGCCGCCGATGACGACCCGCGCGTCGTCCAGTGTGCCGAGTTCGGCGTCGATCACTGTGCGGCGCCCGACCACCTCCACCTCGTAGTGGTCGTGACCGCGCTGGCGTACCCGATAGGCGTCCCCGCCGAGTTCGCACTCCCAGGTCCCCGGGACGGACTCCGACAGATCGACGAGGGTGCGGATCTGATCCAGCGGGCTCTCCGTAACCTGGTGGACTTCATCCGCGTGTTCCTCGAACGCCCTGCGCGCCAGCAGGGCGAAGCGATGCCGGCCCACCTCGCCGCACTTTGGACACACGAGTGCAAACCTGTCCGGACCGGCTGTCTCCTCCTCGGTGATCGTCCCCCGAAGCCCATTCACCACCGGCTCTTCGACTGCACCCTTGCGTGACCCTCGGCTCACCGAATCCGTCCATCCCTCGTGCTGGTGCTGACAGCACCCGCATTCTCCCGCCTGCCAGCACGGGACGCCGACGTATCGGACGAGCGCCCGCTGCCGCCGGCTGTCGGACCGCACCGAAGATTTCAGCGGCCACCGGCAGCGTCAGCGGCTAGGTAAGCGGCTCACTGTGCACGATGCGGACGTCACCCGTGCCGGGGTGTGCAGCCCTGCGATGGAGCACGCTGTCCGGGATCGCCTGCGCTTCTACACCGGCCGCTCCTACCCGCGCGGCTAGCGCGGGCCGCTGGCACCGCGGTGGACTTTCACCACCGGGGAATCCCTTCGAGCCGACTCCGCTGGTCTGCGCACCGGCCAGGTTGCACCGTCCCCGGGTCCGGGGCGTCCGGATGCCGTGCGCGAACACTCCGGTCCGGTGCCGGGCAGCGGCCGAGGTGCTCAGTTCCCGCGGGTGAGTACGTGCAGCGCGTTCCGGATCCGGTCACTCGCCTGGTACAGCCCTCGTCGTTCAGCCGGGGTCCAGGGCCGTTCCGAGTCTTTGCGGACCGGCAGGTAGAGCACGGTGGACAGCGTGATCAGGCCGACGTCGTCCGAGGTGATCTCGAGGGACTCCGCGCGGCCGCGGCGCTTCCAGCAGCGGCTGGGGGCCACCTCGTTGAGGATGCCGGGAATGGCCTCCTCCAGTCGGCGGGCGTAGGCCCCGGGCAGGACCACGGTCGCCGCTTCAAGGTGCTGCGGCGTGGACGGCGGCTCGACCGGGCTGTCGAGCCAGAACACTTCCGTCGGTTCGGCCGGCCATCGCGGCCTGCCGGAGTGGTAGGTCTGTCCGGGCAGTTCCATTCCGGTCAGCAGCCGCAGCTGGTCCAATCGCTCGAAGCGGGCCCGGTCGACGGACACCGTCCACCGGCTGCCGCAGTCGCGGTGCGCGCACTGCGCCTCGGCGCTCGCGTGGCCGACGGACAATTGGGCGAACACGCGCTCCCAGATGCTGGTCCCGTCAGTTCCGTCAGTCCCGTCGGCCCATTCGGCATGGCCGTACGCCGGGTGCCGGGCGGGATCGTAGTGCTGCAGGAGCAGTCGCATGGTCGGCAGGATCCGGGCGGCCCGGTTACGTATCGGCGGGTGCCCGGCCGTCCGGCAGCCGGGGCAGCGCATCAGGTGCTCGACGCCACGCCGGGTGTGGACCCAGAAGCCCTCGCTCCCGTTGCAGCTGCGGCACAGCGGTCCGCGGATCAGGCCGTGGTCGTGGCAGTGGTCCCAGAACGCGGCCGGGTCCGGGCACAGGTCGCACCCGTAGACGCGGGCGGGCGGCCGGTAGCGCGGATGGTAGACGGCGCCGGTGTGCTCGCCGGTGTGTCGGGGCAACAACGGCGAGCGTTGGGCGGCGAGTTCGAGTGGAGGTATGTGGGTCACGGGCTCAGCCTGGCGTACGCCACTGACAACGTCGCTCGCGCTCGCATCAGGATGCGGCGTTGGGGCCGGCCGTGACGAAGGCGGCAACGACGGCGGTGATCTCGGCGGCGGTGATGCTCGTCGTCCAGAGAGCGTTGTGGGCGGAGCAGCTCAGGGTGAAGGCCAGGCCGGAGGCGACGGGAGTGGTGTCCTGGACCCACGGGCGGCTCAGGCAGCGGCCGTGTCGTTCGATGTCGCGTACATGCTCGGTGGCGACGTCGACGCGGAAGCGTTCCGGGAGGGTCTGCTCGCTCCGGCAGCCTGAGCAGTTCAGCAGAAGGGCGAGGGCGCCCGGGCGCTCGAGGAAGCGGACGCCTTTGCCTTCGTAGGTGTTGCAGCTGGCGCAGAGCGGGCCGCGGACCAGGTTGTGGTCGTGGCAGTGATCCCAGGTGAAGGCGCGGCTGAGCCCGCACAGCCGGCACAGGAAGCGGTCGGGCCGGCTGGTGCGCGGCACCTTGGCGTAGGCGACACCGTCGAGATGCCCGGCGTACGGCCCGCAGGCCGCGACCGAACACGCGGGGCACAGCGTGACGTAGCCGCGCGGGGTGGGTGCGCGCCAATCTCCGTAGCGCGGAGCGACGTTGCCGCATCCGCGGCAGAGGCGGGCCTGCTCCAGCAGCTCGTTGTCGCGAGTCTGCCACCGGTCCATCAACGCGACGTACTCGCGCGGCATCTGCCAGGACGTTCCCGTCCAGGCCAGGTGATCCAGCGGATAGGTGCCGACGCGCACCATCTTGCCGAACCGGGCGCGGAAGGCCTCCATCGTCAGCGATCCGGGCAGTCCCTGGGGGTTGACGGTGTGCAGGAGGTCCCAGTCGCTGTCCGGCTCCCGCTCGTGGAAGGCGGCGTTGCCCATCCAGCTGATGATCTCGCTGCGCCAGTTGGTGTCCGGGCCGAGCCAGTCATCGCCCTTGTCGCCGCGGATCTCGCCCGGCTGCCGGACGGATAGGGGGACCTCGACGAGGTCATCCGGTTCGAACCGCAGGCTGGCCAGGGCGCGGCCGGCCTTCTCGACCTCGTCGGCGACGAACCACCAGCGGTTCTTCGCCTTGTGCCCCTCCAGGGCGGTGTCGCCGAAGAAGACATGGCCGTGGTGATGGAAGCCGCGGGTGCCGAGGGCGGCCACGGCCAGGCGCATCGGGCACGTGCGGGTCAGCTCGGCGAGCAGATCCCGGGCCTGCTGAGGGCTGATGAGCATGACCAGAGGATGGCACCGGCCACTGACAACGGCTCCGGGCCTGCGGTCTCAGCTGCCGTACGGTTTAAGCCGGTACGGCTGTGACCTGGGCACCGAAATCCGCGATGCGGTTGCTCACAAGGTGCGTTCTGCAGCAGGAGATTCAGTGCTGTCCCCATTGGCGCCGGTCCGATCCTCGACGACGGAGAGGTCCAACTCGGCGGCACGCTCGTCGAGATACAAACTGCTCGACCGCCAGGCCGAGCCAAGGGTCAGAAGCGATGCCTGTCCGGCTGCGGCGAACCCGGCCGAGACCCTTTCCAGCGCATGGCTCATGGCCTCCATGGTGGCTTCCGCCTGAGTGTCGGCCGTCTGGTAGTGCAGCGCGATGCCGCACGACTCCACGCTCGGTCCGTCAGATTGCGGAAAACCGTAGTCCCAGCGGATCGTCGGCAGGTTCACGGCGCAGTACCAGGTCAACCTTGTCTGTCTGTGTCACGAGGCGGTGCCCCTGACTGAAATCTTCCCTGCGCTGAAGAACGCACTGAAGTCTTTCGTGCCGTACTGAAATCTTCACTGCGTTCCGACCCCGGCCGCCAGCCAGGTGACCCGTCTCAGCGAAGGCGACGCGGTTCTCACGGAAGATGAAGGGATGGATGTTCGTCTCACTGAAGGTTGATCGCGCAGGTCACAGCCGCCTCACCGACCTCGCCGCAAGTCGGCTGCCCGGTAGCGGCCCGGCCTAGCGTCATCGGCGCCGCCACTCGCCAAGGCGCTTGCCGTCCACCTCGGAGTCTCCGTCGTCCCGCTGACCAGGGCCGGTTCATCTTCGGTGAGACGAACCCGGATCCGTTCACCTTCGATGAGAGCCGCTCAATATCCGCTGAGACGGGTCACCAGGGCGGTGGCTCCGTCCGAACCGATCCGCCACGCCAAGTGTCTACCTGAGTAGACAGTTACTGTGTGTTGCGGATAATGTCCCCTACGTCACCAACTGACCCGTCTCAGCGAAGGCGACGCGGTTCTCACGGAAGATGAAGGGATGGATGTTCGTCTCACTGAAGGTTGATCGCGCAGGTCACAGCCGCCTCACCGACCTCGCCGCAAGTCGGCTGCCCGGTAGCGGCCCGGCCTAGCGTCATCGGCGCCGCCACTCGCCAAGGCGCTTGCCGTCCACCTCGGAGTCTCCGTCGTCCCGCTGACCAGGGCCGGTTCATCTTCGGTGAGACGAACCCGGATCCGTTCACCTTCGATGAGAGCCGCTCAATATCCGCTGAGACGGGTCACCAACCCTCTGATGAGCGAGTTGAGATGGATCTGATCCCAGGCCGTGTCTATGCCGCAGACGAAGTCCCGGAGCTGGACCCGGACTCGGCACCGCAGTACCGCACCGCGCCGTGGCCTCTGTGTTGGGGCACGCTCAGCTTCGAGATCCGCAACCATCTGAACGGCTGGATGACCGTCGTCCGAGGCCGCAATGCTGCCGAACCCGGCCACCCCGTGCTGGAGAACCACGGGTGGGTGGCGATGGCCCGAGAACACGACGCCACCGCCGTTCTCCACGGCTTCCTCGACGATGCGCAGATCGCCGCCGGCCGTGCCGTCGTCGACACCCTGACCGTCGCCGCGTGCACGCGCAAGGGCTGGGACGACGACAACCGGGTCGTCGTCGCCGAGGAAGAGCCGGGCAACGGCCGGTGGGCGGTTGCCTGGCTGCACAACGGCCGGCCGGGCTACGCCGAGCACGAGTCCTGGAAGGCAGCACACACCGAAGCGGCACGGCAACTCGACATCATGGCCGAGAGTTTCATCATCACCGGCGACACCTACACGGCCGCGATCGCCAGCGCCCATTTGCGGCGCTGCGCCCACCAGATCCGCGGCCGGATACTGACGGCGGACCTCGGCGACACCGTGCGACAGCGCAGATCCGAGATGAAGCGGGACCGCACCGTCACGAAGATCTCGACCGGGCTCGGTGTCGAGCGCGCCTTCCTGTACCGGGTCTTCGAGGGAACCGAGTGGACGCGATGACCTGGGCTGAGCACCGATCCGTCGGCTCGCCCTCGCTGCCGGCGGCGGAGTCCCACCGATCCGGCCGGTGCGTCTACGAAGGGCTTCAGCAGATCATCGAGCTCATGGCGGAAGTACGCCGCGCACGTGCCGCTGCCACCTCCAGCACTCCTTTCCTCGAGCTCTTCGCGTCCCTCGTAACGGCGGTGTCCGCCGGGGAGTGGCGCACGGTGCAGGAATCGGCCGACGCGCTCGAGCACCTGTACGGAGACCTTGGAGAATCGGGCCAACACGGCCTCCACACCGTGGCGTTCCCTGCGCTGTCCGTCGAGACACGCCTCCACAAGATGCTGGAAGCCTTCGGCTACCCCGCGCAGAGCGTGCACCGACTCCTCGCCGCCGCAGAAGGCACTACACCGGCTTCGCCCGCGGACGTCCACCAGGAAGCGCTGCGTGCCGAACTGCAGGCGTTCGCCCACAGGAACACGCACCGCGACGAACTACTCCTCGAATCCGTTGCGGCCGAGATCCCCGAGGCGGAGACCGCGCGTCTGTCCGGCCTCGCCCGCGGGACGGTACGAGCCGTGCGCGGACGGGCCACGGACAAGACATCAGCCCCCTGGCGCGGCGCTGCGGTGCCGGCGCAACCACGCCGGCAGCCGGTCCCCACGGTGCCGCCGACGCTGTTCCTCGCTCCTGAGTAGCGCCCCCTACCGCAGGGGCCTCACGCCGCCAAGGCTCCGGCCGACAAGCTGTCCCTTGATGTCGCCTGCCGATCAGTGGCCGCGCATGCGCCGGTCGTACTCCGCCGCTGGTTCCAGGCCCATCGAGGCGCGGCGTTGATCGAGCCGGTCAGGGTCGGCCACGGGCTGCAGGCGCAGGTTCGAGCCGTCTCCGTCATCGGTGTACTGCGTTCCATACACCTGGGGTTCGCCGGCCGCGACCAGAACCCGGTCAGTGAGGTAGGCGAGGTGGCGTGGAGAGGCGTCCTCTGCCGCGACCGCCTCCTTCAGGACTTCGAGCGCCTGGCGCTGGAAAGCGGGGGCGAGGTCGGCGTGCTGAGCAAGGAGCCAGGCCTCATCGGCTCCCTGTTCGCCCACTAACGCGATGCCTGGCCAGCCGTGTTCGGCGATGACGTGCTTGAGCCAGGCCGTGTTGTCGGCGTCGATCTGGCAGATCTCTTGCCCGTCACGGGTCTTGGACGCGCGACGGCGTGCGGCTTGGTCTTCTTCGGCGCGCCGATGGAGCTCGGCGGCGAGGTCGTGGTTCATTGTGCGGGGTCTCCTCTTTCGTGACTGGGCAGGCAAGGGGGACACAGGATGCAGTCCGGCGCGAGGCGTCAGAAGCGTGCCGGAGACCGGCCTCCGGAGGGCGGGTAGGGCCTACTTGTCGTCGAGGTCCTCGCCGTACGTGACGTCGAGTTCTGCGGCCAAGGCCTCGGCCAGCTGCAGCGTCTGTGCATGGTTGATGACCACCTGCTTCAGTGAGGCGATGCCCCGAAGCTGGGAGAGGTCGTTGCCACGCAGGTCCAGGCCGCGGTACTTGCCACTGTTGAACTCGGTCAGCCGCAGATCGCAGTCGTCGAAGGCAGCCGCGCTCAAGTCCGTCGCGTCGAACGTGGTCTCGCGCAGCGAGCACTGGACGAAGATCACGGCCCCGACGGCTCGGACACGGGTGATGGTGCTGTAGTCGAGCTTGCAGTTCTCAAACAGAACGTCGTCGAGGGTGACGTCCTCCACGGAAGCGCCCATCAGCTTGCAGTCCCGGAAGACGGCGCGGGTGACCTTGCTGTCTGACCAGTGCAGGGAGGACAGGTCGCATCCGCTGAATTCCACGGAGTCGATGCGGAGCTTGTCCAGGCGGGCCCGCTGGGTCCTGAGTCCGGCGACGTGTCCGTCGATCAGATGCGTGTCGGCCAATTCCAAAGCCCGCAGATCGGCGTCGCCGTAGCGGAACTCCGCGACCCGGCCACGGCCGCCTTCGAGCGAGGTGACGTTGGACAGATACCGGCCGGGCTCGTCCAGCGAGGGCAAGGTGACGCTTGTGCGGCGGATCGTGCGGGTTCCCATCGAGAAGCCTTCCAGCGAGGTGGGCCTGTGCGGTGCCGGCGACGCGCCCGCGGCGGGGAGCTCGCCGGAGGGATCACTTCTTTTCAGTTGTCCCAGTTGAGGTGAGGTGATTGTCAAATGGATCGGGGCGGAAACAGCCCGCCTCTCGCTCTGTGCTGATGGGGCGTGAATTGCTCCCGGGCCGGCCGCCAGGGCTCGTATGCCGGAGGCTTCGGGAGTGTTTACGTATGCTCCGCCGCACTGGCGGTGTGATCCCGCTCGGCCGGGCCCTGCGCAGACGGCGTAGATGCCCAACAGCAACCCAGGCAGGAGGGACGATGCGCGGCACGACGGTAGCCGACCGCTACCGGCTGACGGAGGTCGTCGGAAGCGGAGGAATGGGAGAGGTCTGGCGTGCCGAGGACCTGCAGGCCGTGCACGACGTCGCTCTCAAGATCATCCCCTTGGACCGCGACATGGTGCGGGAGGCCGCCTTCCGCCGCGAAGCCGGCGTGGCCGAGCGTCTGTCCCATCCGCACGTCGTCGCCGTGCACGACCACGGCGTCGCTGAGATCGGGGGCCAGCGGGTGCTGTTCCTCGTCATGGACCTCGTCGACGGCCAGCCCCTCAGCGCCCTGATCTGCCGCCCGCTTCCGGTCGCGGACACGGTGACGTGGGCCGCCCAGATCTGCCAGGCCCTGCTCGCCGCCCACCAGGCAGGGGTCGTCCACCGCGACGTCAAGCCGTCCAACCTGCTCATCGACCGCCGTAGCGCCGCCATGCTGTGCGACTTCGGCATCGCCCGCCTCCCCGGCAGCCACCACACGCTGACCGTCACCGGCGCCGCCATCGGCACCCCCGCCTTCATGTCGCCCGAGCAGGCTCGTGGCGACAAGGACGTTGGCGCGCCCAGCGACATGTACTCGCTGGGCTGCACGATCCACGCGCTCCTCACCGGTCGTGCTCCCTTCACCGGCGCCGGCTGGCAGATCATCCACCAGCACCTTCACCAGGCGCCCGCCGCCCTGTCCGCCCTGCGCCCCGACGTCCCCCGCGAGCTCGAGCAACTGGTCCTGGAACTCCTGGACAAGGACCCCGGCCGACGCCCGACCGCGGCACAGACCCTCGAGCGGCTCGACCACCTGCGTGCCGCCGTCGCCCACGCCGCAGCACCGACCCTCACGGCGCCGGCTTCGCAGCCGGCGCCCACCGTCGTGGACAGCCAGCTCCCCGCGGCCCGCTCTCGCCACGGTGCTGCTGGGACCAGCACCGTCACTGGCGCCCTGATCGCGGCTGAACTCACCTGGGCCGCCCAGGTGCCCCACCTCTGGGCGATCACGCTCGGCGTACTCGCGGGACTGCTCGTGAGCGGCCTGCACCTGCTCGACCCGCCCTCCTCCCGCCCAGGGGAACTGCAGGTCCCCACCGTCGGTCTGTTCACCATGCTCCTGGCCGCGCTCGGTACGTCCGTCGCCCTCCTCCTCACCCACCCCATGATGTGGCCCGTAGCGCTGGCCATCGCCGTCCTGGGCGGACCCGTCCTTGTGGCTGGCACGGCCACCGTGCGGCGCGCCGTGCAGCACGCCCTGCACCGCTCCGCTCGGCAAGCCGAGCTCACGGCAACCGCTGGCGGCCTCCACACGGCCGCGCTGCTGCTCGCCGCCGACTACGCCGGCTTCTCCCGACCAGCCATGCTGATGGCCGCCCTGGTGCTCTGGCCCGCCACGGCACTGTTCACCGCCCTGGTCACCACCCGCAAAGCCGCCGAGCACCGGACCAGCCCTTCCGCACTACGCCGCACGGGGGCGGCGGCTGGGCGTACCTCGAAGGCCGAGACCGCCGTTGTCCGGTCATGAAGGACGCCACCACCGCCGACGGCGAGACCGTGCCGGCTTACGCGATCGAACAACTCCTGCCCACGATCGGCTGTGACTCCGGCCTGCGCCGCCGCGCGAGCGCGGTCCTCACCGAGGAGGCGACGTACGCGTACGGTCTCGCCTACGGCCTGTCGGGCGGCGGCGATCTCCGTGCCGAGGCACACGATGTAGCCGTCACCAACCTCCTGGGCAAAGCCGTCCCGGCCGCGGTGGCGTTCGCGCTGTACCACCTCGACGCGCTCCTGCCCGACCTGACCGCCGAGCAGTGGGACCGCATCAACTGCCGCAGCCTGCACCTGCGGATCAAAGAGGAGCTCTCCGCAGTGCACGACACCGATACCGAGGACCTGCCGCCAGCGCTCCCGGAGTGCCAGAACTGAAAGGTGGCGCGGGGACCGTGTCCATGACGCCCCTGTCTCACGGCGGTCAGCTCGCCAGACCTAGCCGATGCTTCCCGCCACCTGGTCCGCCAAGGTTCGCAGTGCATGTGAAGCGGAGGGAAGCCGTATCCGGCCCCAGTCCGTCTCGGGCCAGTTGCTCTCCAGCTCCCAGACACCGGCTTGCGCGCGATGGATCTCGGCGACGAACGCGACCTCGCGGCCCCAGTACACGGCTCCCAGGACGACGCGGCGGAGGCCGTCAGGGTGCCCGACCGAGAAGGTGAGCGTTCCGTCGGGCTCGAAGCCGTCCTCCGAATTCTGCGGCCACTTGTACGTCCCGAGCCAGTGCGGCACCTCTTCATCCCGGGCGTCGTGCTCCTGGGCGCTGGCCGCGTCGCCGAGTGCCGCGGCGACCTTTCGCGCGGCTTGCCGCATGATGCGGCGTATCTCCGCCTCGTCGCGGACATGATCGTCCTGCGGGCCCCAGCCGCTACGAAATCCGGTGTTCCTGACCACCGGGACCTGGGCGCAACGCAGCCACAGATCCAGTTCCTCCGCCAGGGCATCGATCGTCAGCCGTTCGACAGGGTCGTTTCGCGTGGCGGCTTCGAGTACATGTTCAAGGGCATCCAGAGCGTCGTGGTCCCCCTTCCAGCGGCGGTTGAGGTCGTAGTCCTCGGCCCCGGCCCGGAAGGTTCCCGGCAGCGGCAGCACGCCGAGGGGGTGGATGAACGCTGAAAGGGTCTGCGCCAGCGAGTAGACATCGGCCTGGCGGCCTTCCTCCCGCTGGGACATGCTGCGCATCTCCGGGGCCATGAACCACAGCGGACCCAGCTTCTCGCCCACCACGGTCGCGCCCGCTTCGCCCCAGTAGGCAATGCCGAAGTCCGCGAGCACGGGGCCCTCGTCGTACCAGAAGAGGTTGTCGGGCTTGATGTCGCGATGGTAGATCCCCCGGCCTGCGAGCTCGCTCAGGGCCTGCGCCAGAGCCTGCAGGTGCCCCACGATCTGCTGCAGCGTGGTCGTCTCCAGGAAGACGGACTGGAGCAGCTGGGCCTTCGGCATCACGTACCAGGTCGGTTCGTCTCCGCCGGCGATGTCGAGGACGGGAAGGATCCTGGCCACGCCCTCGTGCGTCAGCTGCCGCATCTGGAGGGCTTCGCTGTGGAAACGCTGACCGCGCGGCTTGTCGGGCGCGTGGGAGCGGTACTTCAGAACCGCTTCCTCGCCGGTCGCTCTGCGCCGGACGCGCCGGACGAAAGGCTTGTTCGAGTCTTCGATCAGGGGGCCGAGATTCCTCCAGCCCGGTACATCTGCGTTGTAATTGACCTTCGACATCCGCTCAGAGTAGAGATCCGGAAGCGAACGGATCTGCGGAATCGGCCACTTGGTCCGCGAACGGCGACAGCGCGACGGCCGTCGTCCCAGGGGCGGCTGCTGCCGCTGCTGTCACCGTGAGGCCGGTGCGGCCTGCAGGAGCCCTTTGCGGTATCGGGACAGGGCCGTGTTCTCGATCTCGGAGCGGGCCTGCACCCGGTGGATATTCAGCCGGCGGACTGTAGCCGTGATCGCGCCTTCGAGCGTGCCGTCTTCGGTGACCGAGCGGACCACGGCCAAGCACTCGCGGTCGTAGTCCTCGTAGCAGCCGCCGGTCCGGGTGTCCTTCACCGCCAGCGGCCCGAAGCCCTCGCGCACAGAACCGTCGTGGAACGCCCGGTGAGCATCGGCCATCCTCCGACGCTAGCGCCCAGCGGTCCGGCCCGGACGGCAAACAGTCCGACTTCACCGCCACGGCGACACGACCAGGCCGGGGCGCCGGCCGCCGGAAAATCCGTCTGCTCCCGCTGTCACACCGAGCGCCGTCCGCACACCTGTAGCAGGTGACCAGACGGAACCACTCCGGGAGTTGCTCGTGAACCTCGCCCTGACCCCCTACACGCCCCGCCAGCAGTGGGGCCTGCGCCCCGACGCGGCCCTCTCCCCGGACGCGCTGCGCCAGATGGCCACCGGCGAGAACGAGGAGACCGCACGCGCCGAGCTGGCCGACCTCACCGAGACCGGGCGCGTGATCCCCACCGCCTCCGCCGGACAGGCTCTCGGTGAAGCCCGGATCTTCCATGCCCTCATGCACACCTACGGCCGGCACCGCTCCACCCTGACCGGCGGCCCCTACGGTATCCGCGCCCTCACCCCGCACACCGAGGACCTGGTCGTGCGGATCGCCCCTTCCCAGCTGGCCCGCTGGATCGACGCCCTCGCCTACCGGCCGGACGGCCACGGTGTCGCCGGCCTGCGCTGGGCACCCCACCGCTCCGGCACGGCCCTGGTCCTGGCCGACATGACCCTCGTCCTGGACGGCATCGACGAGACCACCTGGCGCGCGGCCCTCGCCGCACGCTCCGCCGACCACGCCAGTCTCATGCCCCACTGGATTCCCGTCATCGTGGACGAGGCCCAGCAGGCCGCCGCGCAACGCGACGACCTCGCCGGCATCGCCGACCACCTCTCCGCCACTCTGCGCCGCATCCGCCTGGTTGACCCCCTCGCCCGCAACGGCCACGTGCACTTCTTCACCACCCGCCACCTCGGCGACCTCCACCTGATGGAGGCCTGCGAGGCCACCCCCACCGTCTTGCCGCTGTGGACCTCCAGGTCCCTGCCCCTGGCCCTGTGGCCCACCGGCCGCACCACCGACCACGCCCCGGCCGACCCGCACGACGCTGTCCTGGACCTCGTCACCACCGTCGAACCCACAGCCATCCCCGCCGACGCCTCCCGCGGCGCACAGGACCGCGCCGCCCTCGCGCTCTGCCACCTCTCGGGCAACCGCCCCGAACCCGCTCTCGTACGGGCCGCCGACCACGCGCTGGCCGTCGCCGCCCGGATTCTCGCCGACCCCGCCCACGCCGGCCTGTACGCCGCTGGCGGCTGGTCCGGCAGCTGCCGCAGCTACCCCGAAGGCTCCGTCCACGGCGCCGACCCCTGCATCCCGCCCGGCGCCGAACAGGTCACCGACCTCCCCGACGACGAGCTCATCCGCATCGGAGCCAGCACCCTCGCAGACTCCTCGGACAACAGCCGACTCGTGCAAGCCGGCCAGGACGAACTCGTCCACCTCCTCGACTGGGCCCTCGCCGCGGCCACCCGCCCCCACGCCCGCCCCGACTGGACCCGTGAAAAGCCCCTGGCGCTGCTGCGCTCCACTCAGCCGCTGGCCGGCCGTGACGGAACACTCGAACTCACCGCCAGCACCACCGGCGTCTACCGCGCCCGCCTGCACAACCTCAAGCTGGCCGAGCTCGCCCAGGAAGACGACACCGTCGAGTGGGAACGCGAAGCCGCCCCCTCGCAGAGCGCCGCCGTCCTGCTGGCCGAACACGCCGCGATCGAGGCGGCCGCCTGCCTCCCCTTCCAGCGCGAGCACCGACAGCAGCGCCTCCTGCTGCCCGACCCCGTCACGGACACGCCCACGATCCGCACCGTGATCGCCGGCGCCGACTACGTCCTCGGCTTCACCACCCTCGCCAGCGTCCTGGGCCGGCTGCGCCACCGAGTGGAGACGATGTACGGGAGCGCCGACGGGCACTGGCAGACCGACTCCGCGGCCCCCGACGACCCGAGCGACTACCCCGCATCCCTCACCGCCTACATCAGCGACTGGTTCGCGCTGCCCTCTCCCCGCCATGGAGAGGAGGCGAACACCGCCGCCGTCGACACCACCGCCTACTTCCGCCACCTGGCAGCACACCGGGCCGCGTTCGACCCGTTCGTCACCCGCTACCTCGCCGCGGCCGACCGCCTGAGCGGAAGCCGCACCTTCGCCGAACGCCACATGGCCGGCACCGCCGCCCTGCGCACCACGGACCTGGCCGCCCTGGCCTGCCAGGACGTACGCCCGGTCCGCGAACGGCTGCTGCGCCTGGTCCGGTCCATGCCGGACGACCCCGACCAGCTGACCGCGTGGTACGAGGACCACCTTGACCAGCCGTCATGACACCGCCCGCCACGCGCAACGGTGCGGGCCGGGAGCGGCGTTCGGCGTCAGGCGCCGTGCCACTCCTGGCGGTTCTTTTTCCACTGCTCGTTCGCCCGGGCCCGCTCCACGTCGGCGTCCAGCCGCTCGATTCGAGCTGTGGAGTCGATCAGTACGTCGGCATGCGGCAGCCCGCCTCGGTGGAACCGGTGGCCTCGGTCGACGATGATCACCGTCCGGGCGATTCCTCTGAGGTTCGGCATCGCCATCGACGCCTCGACGAAGAGGCCCGCAGGCCCGCCGACTACCGACACCACCGCAACCCAGTCATCGGCCGTGGCTTGCCACGGGAAGATCAGGTCCCCGCCGTTCGGGCCCGTTCCGGCAGGCAGTCCGACCGGTTCTGGCTCCAGCGCCTCGGCTTCGCGGGAGATCAGGCAGAGTCCGGCAACGGTCATACGGAAGTCCCCGAAACGTGCCATCTGCCACAGAAAGGTGAGCTGTCGCGACACCCGACGCCAGTCCTCGGCGCGGTCGCCGGTGACCGCGCCGTCGGTGGCCAGCACCTTCAACGTACGGATGACGAAGCCGTACCGGGCGCGTTCACGGCCCTGGTTGCCCTTCATGTCCTCGGGCAGGGGCGGGAGCTGGTCGATCAGACGCGTCGCGTGACGACGCGTGGACGGGGTGGGCATCGTGAGTCCTCGGAACGGCTGGGAGGGCGTGCCGCCGCAGGCGGCGGCATCCGGGTGCGGCGGGCGGCGGAACGGGTTCGTGCGGTGCTAGCCGTGTGCCGGGACGGTCCAGCCGAAGAAGAGCCAGGCCGGGGCGTCGCCGGGCTGGTCGAGCAGCAAGGCTCCTGCGCTGCCGGTCGCGACGCGGGGGTCGTCGTCCTCGATGAGACGGTCGGCCAGCCATTCGGCGTCGTCCTCGGTGAGCGGGCCTCCGTCCGCGCCGTCGAAGGCGGCGTAGGAGTCGCCGAAGTAGCCTGCCGCGACGGCGCGCAGCGGCGCCCGGTCGGGGACGACCACAACGGTGTCGACCTTGGTGAGGTCCGCGCGGCGGACAAAGGGGTCCGAAGGACGGGAGTTGTCCTCGGCGGCGGCCAGTGCAAGGGCGGCTTCGGGGGTGGCGCCGCGTGCGATGAAGCGGAACAGCATGGGGGGCTGGTACATGGCGGTCCTCACCTGGGTCGGGGGAAGTCGGACAGGGCCCGGCATCGGTGTCAGAGGGCGGGCGGACGGGCGATCAGAGGGAATGGCCGGGGATGACGCCGTCGCTGCGGCGCGCGGCGTGCATGAGGCGGGCCAGCGCGGAGGGCACCGTGCCCGTCGCGTTCGGGGCGTCGCAGCGCTGCCCGGCGATACCCACACGGGGCTGCTTGCCGCGGGTGCGCATGACGTGGAACGCACGCTGGTTGAGATCGACGGCGTGTACGACGCGCACCTCTTGGCTGTCGGGCAGGAGGTGATTGACGCGTACGCCCATCCGCCGCAGGACCATGAGATGCGGGGGCAGCTCGGCGTGGGCCTGCCTGTTCCATCCCTCGAAGATGAAGCCGACCGCGGCTACGGAAGCCTGGGCCGGGTCACTCGGCTGGATGAGGCCCGGGACGGGAGGCAGCGCGCATGCCCGCCGCTGCAGAGCGTCGACGCGCTCGGGCGTGAACGCCGCCTCCACCTGGCCGCCTGGAAGAAGGCGCAGCGTGAACAGCCGGGAGGGGCGGTCCCATCCCTGGCGCTCGCCCAACTGGTCTTCGATCTCCGTCAGCGCGGCGGCGATGATGTTGGCGCTGGGGTCGGTCGTCCGGGGCAGAGGGGCGGGGAGGGAAAGGACGTGGGAGTCCCAGGGCATGGCGAGGCGCCTTTCGGTGTGGCCGTGGGGGAGTGCGGCCGCGCAGAAGCGGCCGGAAGGAAGAGGGGGCCGGGCATGCCCAACCCCGATACGATCACGGTACGCGGTGAAACATGAAATGGCAACGCTTGTGTGCTGTGGATCGGGAGAACGAGTGACCGGTCTTCGCGTGTGGCCGGGAGCCGGCGGACCCGGCGGTCACAATGGGAACGGTCCTGACGGTAACCGGCTAGTGGGGGAGTGCTCTTTGTCCATCGACCGTTCGCAGCCAGTCATCGTTCCTGCGGAACTCGCTGCCCGTACGGCCGGACACCTCGCCATCCCCGCCTCGCGGGCGATCGGGGCCCCCAGGACCACCCCCTTGACCGCGATGAACGCGGACGCGTTCCGCGGTGCCCTGCAAAAGGCCATCGCCGACGCCGACTCGCCCGCTCACGCCGCCCCGGTGGCCGCGGAAGCTGCCCGCCGGCTCGACCGGGGCCTCCTCGACGTCCCCGACCTGCGGCTCCTGCTGCTGGACGCCCCCGCCTCGGACATCTGGATGTCGGTACGGCGCAGCGCACTCGCGGCCGTCCGCTCCACTCCAGCCCTGGCGCCGAGCATCGTCTCCATGCACGCCCAGCTGCTGCGGCTGCCCCCGGCAAGCGTCCGTGAAGGCCAGGGCGCAGGACATCCGCCCAGCTTCCTCGCGCAGGCCGCGTTCACCCTCAACAGCCGGGAGTTCACCGGGAGCATCCAGCGGTCCAGCACCCGCAAAGACGCCCGGCAGAAGGCCATGACCACGCTCGTCGCCGCCCTCGCCGGGATGGAGGACCCGCTCGCCGCCCATGCCGTCGCCGCCTGGCCCGACGCGCTCAGCTCCGCAGTACCGGCCCAGGCACCGGCACCCGGCAAGGGCCGCAGCCCCATCTCGGTCCTGAACGAGTTCGCTCAGGCCGGTCACATCACGACGCCCGATTTCCATGTCTGCGCGACCGGAGCCACCTTCACCGCAACGGTCAGAGCCGTGCACCGCGGCCAACAGCTCACCGCGACCGGGGAAGCGACGAGCAAGCAGAGCGCCCGCGCGGCCGCCGCCAGCAGCGTCCTTCACCTGCTGCAGAACGCTCTCACCGCCGACTCCGCCCCCGCCGCGGTGGACGACGATCCCCAGCCCGCTCCCTCGCCGGCACCCGTCACGACCATGACCCGTGCCCGGACGCAGGAACCACCGGCCCCCGCCCCGCCAGCCACCGCCACCGACCTGTACCGGGCCCGAGACTTTCTCCAGCACACGCTGGCCCAGGGGGCGGCGCTCACGCTGCTCCCCGCTCCCCACCCCGCCCGCACGATCTTCCTGGCCTTCCAGCCCGACGGCACCGCTCTCACCGAGACGAGCCCGCCGCCGCCCCTTCAGACCCTCACCCGCGACCTGGTTGTGGCCGGCCCCGGCGGTGTCATGCCGCGCCGCGCCGAGGTGACCGGCATCGCCGTCCCCCTCGACCTCGTGCTGACGGCGCTGCTCACTCCCAGCGAGGACGAGCACGCATCCGTCACCGGGTGGCGCCACGCGCTGCGGCTCGCCCTGACCTGTGTCGCCCAGCAGCGCGTCCACCCCACGCTGACTCCCACCGGTCAGGACTGCTGGCGCATCGGCCCGGTCACCAGCCCCCTGCGCGCCGCCGTCGGCGCGGCCGCCGCCCAACTGCCCCCGGAAGGCCACTGCCTCCTCGCCGCCAGCACCCCCGTCCGCGTCATGGCCCCCGAGACGGCGGTGTGGAGCCTCCTCGACGCCGCCGCCGACACCATGCTGCGCACCCCCGGCACCGCCACCGTCTTCGGTCCCGGCCCCTACAGCGGACCCCCCGCCCAGAACGACCTTCCGCAGCCGGAGCTGTGGAAGTGGGCGGACGCCATCGAGGACCTCGCCGACCCACAGCCCGTCCCCGGCCTGGTCCTGCGGATCAAGCAGCCCGACACCAGCAGCGGCACACCGACCGCACCGGTCACCCTGTACCTCAAGGACGCGAACGGCGACGACAGCGCGCCGGCGATAAGCGTCTGGAACGGGCAGTCACCCCCCTCCGGCCTCACACCGGCACTTCTGCCGGGAGTACGCCGTCTCCTGCGCCGCGCCGCGCGCGCCTTCGCCCCGCTGCACAACCTTGCCGCGAGCGAACTGCCCAACGGCACCGCCTTCTCCGCGCGGGACCTGGCCCAGCTCTACCACCACGCCGAGACCCAACTCGCCGACCTCGGCATCAGCGTCGACTGGCCCGCACACCTGCTCGGGGCCCTCACCGCCACGGCCGTCATCGGCACCCACAGCAGCGACAGCGAGGACGACCCCGCCGCACCCGGCAGCGGCCTGCTCTCCCTGGAGCGGCTCGTGGATTGCCGCTGGCACATCAACATCGACGGCGAGCCGCTCACCGACGACGAGATGACCGCGCTCGCGCAGGCCGCCTGGCCGCTCATCCAACTGCGCGGGCGCTGGCTGCTCCTCGACCCCGACACCCAACGCCGTGCCCAGGAACGTCAGTTGCCGCCGCTGCCGTCCCTCGACGCACTGGCCGCCGCCCTGTCCGGCGCCCTCACACTGGACGGCGAAACCCTCGACGCCCGGCCCGCCGGCACGATGGCCACCCTCGTCGACGCCATCCGCCAAGCCCCCGACGCCCCGCAGCCCGTCCCGCCGCCGACGGCACTCAAAGCCGAGCTTCGCCACTACCAGCACCGCGCCCTGACCTGGCTCGCCCACACCCTGAACCTCGGCTTCGGCGCCCTGCTCGCCGACGACATGGGGCTCGGCAAGACCCTGACGACCATCGCCCTGCACCTCCACCGTGCCGAGACCGCTCCGGCGGGACCCACCCTGGTGGTGTGCCCGGCGTCCCTGGTGACGAACTGGGAGCGGGAGATCACCCGCTTCGCCCCCACCACCACGGTCTCGCGCTACCACGGCGCCGGCCGCAGCCTCGATGCCGACACACACGATGCCGACGCCGTCGTCATCACCACCTACGGCACGCTGCTGCGCGACACCGCGGCACTCGCCAAGGTCGGATGGGGCCTGGTCGTCGCCGACGAAGCCCAGCACATCAAGAACCCGGCCGCAGCCACCGCCAAAGCACTGCGCGAGGTGCCCGCCCACGGCCGGCTGGCGGTCACCGGCACCCCCGTGGAGAACAACCTCACCGAGCTGTGGGCCATCCTCGACTGGACCAACCCCGGACTCTTCGGCACCCGCCGCATGTTCCGCACCCGCTACGGCGCCGTGGAGAAGGACCCCGCCTCGCCGGCCGCCGGCGCTCTCGCCCGGCTCATCGGCCCGTTCATGATGCGCCGCCGCAAGTCCGACCCGGGCATCGCCCCGGAACTGCCCGGCAAGGTGCACCACAACCGCATCGTCGCCCTCACCGACGAACAGACCGGCCTGTACGAGGCGATCGTCCGCGACACCATGGCCAAGATCGCCGCCAGCACCGGCATCGAGCGCCGCGGCCTGGTCATCCAACTGCTCCAGGCACTGCGCCAGATCTGCAACACCCCCTCGCAGTACCTCAAGGAACCTCTCGACGGCGCCGACCCAGCCGCGCTCGCCCTCCGCTCCGGCAAGCTCGCCGCACTCGACGACCTGGTGCCGATACTGGCCGAGCGCGGTGAAGCCGCCCTCGTCTTCAGCGGCTACGTGCAGATGGGCCGGATCCTCGAGCACCACCTGCGTGCCCGAGGCCGATCCGTGTACTTCCTCCACGGCGGCACCCCGCCCGCCCGCCGCCAGGACCTCGTCGACGCCTTCCAGAACGACCCCGACCCCGCCCCGCTGTTCGTCCTGTCCGTGAAGGCGGCCGGCACCGGCCTCAACCTGACCCGGGCCGAGCACGTCGTCCACTACGACCGTCCCTGGAACCCGGCCGTCGAGGACCAGGCCACCGACCGGGCTCACCGCCTTGGCCAGCGCCGCACCGTCCAGGTCCATCACTTGATCACGGAGGGCACGGTGGAGGACCACATCACCGAACTCCTCGCCCGTAAGCGGGCGTTGACCGAGGCGGTCCTCACCTCCGGGGAGAGCGCGCTGGGCGACCTCGACGACGCCGAACTCGCCGCCCTCGTCACTCTGGGGACCCGATGACCGGATCCGGCAGCTCCCGCAGCATGATTCCCGTCGCCGCCGCCTGGAAGCAGAACTTCCACCTGGCCACCGACGGCTCCGGCGCCTACACCAAAGGACTCAACCTCCAGCGAAATGATGCCGTCGGGCAGATTCACGCTGGCCCCGGCCGGATCGCCGCCGCCGTCGCAGCGAAGAAGGGCACCCACAAGCCCGTCTTGCTCGTGCCCGAGTTCAGCGCTGACGAGTGGCACGCCCTGGCCGACCGGCTCGCCGGCATCCCCCAGGCGGTCGCCGACCTCCTCGCCAACCGCGTCCCGGCCGCCGTCGCCGACCCGGCCGTCGCCGGCCGCATGGCCATCGTCCCGGCTCCCGAGGAGATCACCTTCTCCTGCTCGTGCCCCACCGGACACGTGGGCCGGGTATGTGATCACAGCGCCGCCCTCGGACACGCCATCGCCGAGCGCCTCACCACCCACGCGTCGGTGCTCCTCGCCGCCCGCGGCATGACCACCCGCGCACTCTCCGCGCTGTTGCGCGACCGTCTGGCCGACACCGGCCCCGGCAGCCTCCCAGCCGAAGCCGACGGGACCGTCCGTGCCGACCAGCTCTACTCGCTGGCCGCCCACCGCGCTCTTCAACCGGTCGCGGTCGAACCCGAACTGGACACCGTCGCCCCGCTCACCATGGGCGAACCTCCCGCGCCGTGTCCTGCTGCTCGCGACCTGGAGTGGATGATCAACGACGCCGCTGCCCGCGCCCGCGCCCTCCTGAACGGAGAGGCCGGACAACCGCATGACGCGCTCGCTGACACCGTCCGCATCCTGGCCACCCCCGACGGCGTCAGCCGCCTGCCGGAGGCTGTCCGGACCACCGGCCACACCGAGGCGACCCTGCGCAGGATGATGGTCGGCTACCGGCACGGCGGACCGGCCGGCGCACACGCCGCCAGCGCCCCGATCCCGACGCCACGCGCCGCCCTGGAAGAGGCACGAGCCGCGATCCAGTCCTCCCGCGCCCTCGGCCTCGGCCGGCTCGACATCACCGACGGATCCCTGACGGACGACTCCCTCGGCATCCAGCTCCGTCCCGGGCCCGACGGCCGGTGGTACCCCTTCACCAAGGCCGGCGACGAATGGCGCCCGGCCCCGGGCTGCTCCGACGATCCAGCTCGCGCCTACCAAGCGGCCCGCCGGGCCCGAGCCGCCCGCCCGGCAGCGAGGTGACACAGACGCCTACCAGCCCCGGGGGAACCGGTGGAGCATCGACGCAACGACCTCGGCCTCACCGACGGAACTTCCAGGCAGGCAACGAGTGGTCCTCGCTTCCTAGGCGACGCTCTTGAGCTGTGAGGGCACCAGGACCGTCCTGTGGCGGTGTACGGCGCAGCCCGAAGGGGGTCTTCGTGCCATCGAGGTAGCCGTCCCTGCTGAGTTCGCGCAGCACAGTGATCACCACGCATCCAGTCAGATCGTCGGGCCACAGGGACGGCGCGGTCCCGAATTGCCGCCAGGTCGGGCCATGCCGGTGCGAGTGACGGAACGTATCGATCCACTCCAAGCCATCTCCCGCCAGGCAGGATCGCTGGGCAAGCGTGCGGCACGCTCTCTGACGGACTTGGTGATCTTCCATCTCCGGCGGTGACCCTCCACGCCCAGGCCCTCGTGAGAGCCTCCAGCCCCACCTCGGCGGTCACTTCCGGGCACAGGAGACAGCCGAGGCTGGCCCGATGGAGGCCTGTACCCGCTCGGCCCGGCTCGGCCGGGCCGACTGTCGGCCCTTCAGCCTTGTCGGCCTCATGGATTCTTCGATGCGCGGGCGTGAGCGGCCGCAGCGCTGACGGGTCGCACGGGGTACTCGGGATGCCCGCTCCACAGGTCCGCCATGTCCGTCAGTTCGGCCAGCAGCCGGCGGGCCTCGTCGAAATCGCCGCCGGAGACGGCATCGGCGTAGCACTGGTGGAGATCGTGGGCGTCGCGCCATGCTCGAACGTAGTCGTCGTGTCCCTCCGGGTGCCGCTCGTCTCGGAGTTCGTCCTGACGGTCACGGACGAACTGATAGACCTCTACACCCCATTGCAGATCCACCAATGTCCTCCCCGCTGTGATCCCAGGCAGCATCATTCTCCCGTACGCCAACGCACCACAGGCGAGTTCGTCCCCGAAGAGCGCGAAACGGCGGGGCGGCCTGCGGCACGCGGTTGCGGCCCCGGACGGGACGCGGCCCGCCGGCGTCATTGCCCACTCCGGCCGCAAGCCGGGCGAGACCGAGGAGATCGGCACGATGACGAGCGGCACTCCCCAGCCCCCCGGTGCCCGCCCGGTACTCCACCGGTGGCTCACCAGCGCCACTGACACCCACCCCGTGCGGCTTCTGGAAGCCGCCGCGGGTACGAAGCCGGCGGTGCTCATGGGACTGGATGCCCTGGAGACGATGGCGGCTGCTCTCGACGGCGTGACCACCGGCGACGCACGCTGGAGAAGGAAGATCGCGGAGTTCGGGCAGCTGACCTCGATGGGGCAACTTCTGGAGATGAGAGCCGAGTTCGCCCTCGCCCTCGCGCTGACCGAAGCCGGGATCGGCTACCAGCTGGGTGACACCAAGATCGCGAACCCCGGTCTCCTGCTCACCCGCTCCGGCGCCGTCTGCGCCGGGATCGAAGTGACCGCCCGGGCGCCGCAGAACATCAACGAACTCGTCGAGAAGGTGGAGGCGGCCAGCAGCGGCCGGTTCGACGTCGACCTCGCCTTCGACCGCTACCCCAGCCGTCTGCAGCCGGACGTCGCCGAAAAGGCCGCCGCTGCGGTGCTCGCACAGGCCGGCGCCCTCGAGGCCGGAAGCCCGGCCGTGGCCGAGGTCATCCGGGTCGAGGACCCCAAGAACGCCGGTCACCTGGAGATCACCGTCCAGGTCTGCCCGGGGAACGGCGCGGTGGGCTGGGAAGTCACCGCCGGGACGCTCGCCAGCCCCCTGGCTGCCGCCGAGTACGCCGCGTTCGAAGCCGGCCGCGGCGCGCAGAAGGCGGCCCAGGGTCGCTCCCTGAACGGCGGGCCGGTGCTCCTGGCCGTCGACGTCTCCCGCTACGGCGCCGCGTGGATGCGCCCCGGCAGGGTGTGGGCCCAACAGCTCGCCGCCTCCGAGCACTTCACGCCCGACTACCCATTCGCCGGACTCGCTGTCCTGCGACAGAGCCTGGAACAGCCGGGCTTGACCGACATCGGCGTCGGTCTGTCGCCCCATCTGCCGGCGGCCGACCGGCAGGTCCTCCAGGACCTGTGCACCACCCTCGGCTGGCCTTGCGCATAGCGGCTGTCGGCCTCAGCCGGCCTTGTACGGTGGGTTCACGCGCCGAGCCCACCGGACGGATGCGTGACCTCCGACCGTGGGACACGGGCTCAGCCGGAGCGTCCGCGCGACATCAACCCGATCGGCGAGCGCTCGCTCCTGGAACTCAGCCCTGCGCCCCGACGAACGGAGACACCCCGGAGTATCGGCGGGCGCGGTCAGGGAGCGATGGGCTGGCAGGGGGCGGTCCAGTCCGACATGGTGATCTGGGTCCAGCCTTGGTCGGTCCTCGCGTCCTCGCGGGCGGCGGCCTCGACTACGTAGCCGTGTGTCTCCAGGACCCGTACGGCCTGCTCCCGGGGCAGGACCGGAACCTCGCCGCTGGCGGCGATCATGTAGCGCCCCGGGTCGTCGGGGTGAGCCGTGGTGCGTGCTTCAGCGGGACCGAGGTCGATGTTCGGGCCGGCGGCAACGCCCAAGTCCGGTCCGATGACGGACATCGTCCACCGCTCGCGGAACACACCGACCTCGGCCCGGTACAGGGCTGGCAGTTCAGCATGGTCGGGGTGAGCCTGTGCCACCGGGATCTCCTTGTAGAAAGTGGCCACCAGCACGTCGGCGAGGTGCAGATGGCGAACTTAGCGCAAGGCACCGACACGGCCATGAGTACCACCTCGCCGTCTCACCACCAGGGAGTAGATCTCTCCAGCGACTGTTCCCTGGTCCGCCGACAGTAGACGGCCCGCCCGGACGCGCCGGTCACTCGGTGCGGCCCCGTGCTCCGGTACTTCCGCTCAGCCGCCTGGGGCGGACGCGACTCGCCTCGCGGACCGTTGTGATCAGCAGCAGGTCGCCGAGCTCCTGCAGGCGAGCCGAGGCGCTGGGAATGGTGTGGAGCATCCGGCGGACGTCGTCGTTGTAGACGCCGCGTCGATGTCCTGCTCGGTCAGCATCTCGCGCCACGCGAGGCCGCCGTCGGCCGGCGCGTAGCTGCTGAGCTCCGCCCTGTCCTGCTCAGTGGGAGCGACGTCGAGATGGAACATGTCCAGGCTCATGGGGGCATTCCTTCTGTGGCGGGAACGAGGGACGCGGGACCGGCGCACGCAAAGTAGCGCCGCCGGTTTCGGCTTGAATGCGTTGTGATCCTCGGCCCGCCACGGCAGGAAATGCCCTGCCGCCGACTTTGTAGGGGTCGTGACGTACCGACCGGGCCGGTCGGCCATCGCCTGCCCGAAGGCCGACCGTACGGCAGCGCACCCTGGGGGAAGCCGGGTATCGGCTTCCCCCAGGGTGCCGGCGACCGCTACCGTTACCTCATGACGCGGTTCGAGATCGACATGAGCGACGAGTCGGGCAGCACGGTGACCCAGGCCGCCGCCGCCAGCGGCGTCGACCCCAACACCTACGTGACCTCGCTCGTCAAGGAACAACTGCCCAGGCACCTGTTCCTCACCGGCGCGCAGGCGTGCATCGACGAGTTCGGCGAGGCCCTCGCGGAACGTTTCGGTCCGAGCCGCCCCCACCACCAGGCCGCCTGAGCAGAAAGACATTCGTGCAGCTCACGATCGACCGACGCTGGCTGTTGGAGATCATCGAACGCCAGCTCCAGGATAGGCCGGACATCACGGACTGGGGGGCGACGGCGGCGGCCGTGGCGCGTCACGGCGACTCGGTGATGGACCGGGTGATTTACCCCGAGCCCCACCACCGTGCGGCCGCCCTGTTTCAGTGCCTCCTGCGGGTTCCCGCGCTGGCCCACTCCAACGAGATCTTCGCCCTTTCCGTGGCCTACGGGTTCTTGACCATGTGCGGGTTGACCGTGACGGCGAAGGCCGACGACGTGGGCGACCTCATCGAACAGACCGTTGCCGGAGTGCTGGACGTGCGCCAGATCGCCGCCCGCTTCAAGAGCTGGACCAGCTGATCCACCTTCGGCGGCGGGATGAAACACTGCCTGCCCCAGGGGGCCGTGTTCCAAGCAGGTGCACCGGCAGCGGGGCGGGCCAGCGCGCGAAGGCACCTCCTGAGCAGCCCATCCGCCCTGTACGTTGACGATCAATGCTCGCGGGCGCCGCGTTCCGCGCGAAGCCGCCGGGAGCACTCCTTCTTCCGGCGCGGTTCCAGACCATGTGACAAGACCGTCGGCGCTGTGGCGCCCGGTCTCCACGCCGATCGCTCCTTAGCCAGGCCGCGACCGCCTCGCGCGCGACCACCGACCCTGCGCCAGTCGCCCCGTCACACCACGACGGTCCTGTACCGACAGGAGAACGGAATGATCGACACGACACGATCCAATGTGGAATAGTTATAGTCCAATTTGGAATATGTGCTGGTGGAGGCTTTGGTATGGCGCACTTCCCGAACCCCTTCGCCGCTATCCGAGCGTCTTGGCTGATCAGCCAGGCACGGCAGCGAAGCGACGATCTGAGCCAGACGGAGCTCGCGGAGGGGAGGGGGATCGGGCAGGCGGCCCTGAGCAAGTACGAGGGCGGCTCCAGGGAGCCATCCTTCGCCGACCTCCAGCGCCTCATCGCCGGCACCGACTTCCGCCTCGAGGTGCGGTTGCGTCCCGAACCGAGGCGTCCCAGCCGCACCCACTTCTTTCACCTGTCCGAACCGATGCCGTTCTCGGTCTCCGACATCCACCTGGCCCGCCGCTTGCCGGGCCAGCTCAATCCCTCAAGCGGCACTCTGCCTTCCTCCGACGCCGACGGTCCCCGGCTTGAGGAGGCGCTGCTCCATCTCTACGAGCTGCAGGCGCTCGCGGCGGACCTGCGCAGGCCGGAGGCCAGGCTCCAGCAGACGTACGAGCGCTTCGGCAACGAACGTGACCGCGATCTGATCCACCAGATGCTCGCCGTCGGCGCGGGTACCTCCCAGGCTGCGCGGATCCTGGCCCGAACGATCGACCAAAGAACCGAACGGCCCGTCGGCCGCCGAGCCGAGCGACGCCTGCCGAGAGACCCGCGGGCCACCCGCCTGGTGTGGGCGCACATCGTGTGCTGCCTGCGCGCCGAGGAAGGCATCTGCCGAGAACGCGTCGTCCGGCTGCACCGCGCCGTGGAAGCCGCCCGCCTTGAGCGCCGTGCCCAGATCAAGGTCGACGACGCCGAGCTCATCGCCCGCAACAGCAGCCGGCCGGGCGCCCTCGCCGACGTCGACCAGGCCAAAGCCGAGCTGGAAACGGTCAGCCGGGAACGCGCCGAGCACAGCCGCAACGGAGGCGGTGGGGACGTCGGGCTGGCCGGCGAACGCTATCTCGCCGCCGAACTGAGCGAGTTCGCCGACCGGGCCCGGGCTCTGTACGAAGAACTCGCCGCCGAACCCTCCTTCACGGCCTGGCGAGCCGACCACGCCGCCCTTGACCCGCTGTACGACGCCTGGCTCGACGGCGAACTGCGTCACGTCCCCGCCCCGCCCCGCCTGTACGCGAACTGGGAAACGCTCGCCAAGGAGCAAGCCGTGACCCTTGAGCCTGCTGGGAACGGCGGACGGGCGGTCACTGATCACTGCGGAACACCGTGGCAGATCAGCCTGGCCGTCACCGGCCCCACGGCCGCCGTTGTCGCCCGGCGCGCTCCGGACGGACCGCATACAGGTACCGCCTATCTCCTCGCCCATGGCGCCGACGCTGTACAAGCGGCCGAGACGATCGCCACCGGCCCGGCGTCACTGTCCGCCGTCACCGCCGCGCTGCACATTACGTGAGGCGAGAAGCGGAAGCTCACGTCGCCTGCGGGGCCGTGCCTCCGCCGCCCCGCCGTTCTCGGCTCCAGGCAGAGACGGACTCGGCGGGAGCCGCTGAACTAACCCCGACTGCCGAACTGAGCGGTTGTCAGTGGCCGAATCTATGCTGCACTCACAGCGAGGGTATGAGCCCGCGCGCCAGCGGGGAGTTGAGCAATTCGTGGGAGTCGGCCGTCCGCGCAAGGATCCCCGGGACCCAGCAGAGATCATGCGCGCAGCGGACCTGGAGCCGCTCGAACCGTATCCGGGGGCCAGCGTCCCGTGGCTGTGCCGCCACGGGGCCTGCGGGAGGGAAGTCACCCCGCGCCTGAGCAACGTCGCCCATGGACAGGGGGGTTGCGTGTACTGCTCGGACCGGGCACGGATCGAACCCGAGGCAGCGGCCGCGGTCATGCGTGCGTCAGGTCTGGAGCCGCTGGAGCCCTACCCGGGCAGCGACCGGAAGTGGCGGTGCCGGCATACGGCTTGCGGGCGCGAGGTCACCCCCACCTACGTTCGCATCAACTCCGGGACGGGGCCGTGCCGGTGGTGCGCGCCGAACGCGCCGGTCGACCCGGACACAGCGGCGGCCGATATGCGTGCGGCCGGGCTGGAGCCCCTCTCCCCGTACCCGGGTGTCGATTCCCCGTGGCCGGTCCGCTGCCTGGTCTGCGGCGCCACTGGCACGCCCACACTGGGCTCGATCCGCCAAGGGCAGGGCGGCTGCCGGCCATGCGGCCGGCGCAAGGCCAACGAGGCGATGCGTCACGACGCCGAGGCAGCTGCCGCCGTCATGCGGGCAGCAGGTCTGGAGCCCCTGGAGCCCTACCCCGGCACGGCCTTCCCGTGGAAGAGCCGATGCACCCGGTGCGGCGCCATCGTCTCGCCGCGACTGGGCTCCCTCACCGGCCGAAGCCGCCCGGGATGTAAGCCGTGCGCCGACCGGGCGAACGCAGCAGCACAGCGCCACGACGAGGACCTTGCTGTCGCCGAAATGCGCGAACACGGGCTCGAACCCCAGGAGGCGTACCGAGGCGTCAAGTACCCCTGGCGATGCCTGTGCCACGGCTGCGGGACGATCACGTCACCCACCTTCGGCTCGATCCTCGCCGGACAGAGCGGATGCCGCCGCTGCGCCGACCTCCGTGCCGCCGCTGCGCGCCGCGAAGACCCCGAGCGGGCTGCCGCCTCGATGCGTGAAGCCGGCCTTGAACCCCTGGAGCCGTACACGACGGTCATGACCCCCTGGAAGTGCCGCTGCATCGCTTGCGGCCGCACCTCCACCCCCACCCTCGCCAAGATCCGCAGCGGTCGCGGGTGCAAGTACTGTGCCAGCCACGGCTTCGACCGCGCGGCGCCCGCCCGCGTCTATGTCGTCACCCACGCCGAGCACCACGCCGTCAAGATCGGCGTCGCCGGTGCTCGCCAGCGCAACGACCGCATCGCCCAGCACGCCCGCTACGGATGGGCCCTGTTCTACGAGCACTACGTACCCACCGGCGACGACGCCCTGGTCGTCGAGCAGACGATCCTGCGCCGACTGCGCGCCGCCGGCAACGGCGTCTTCCTCACTGCTGCACAGCTGCCCAACGGCTGGACGGAGACCTTCGACGCCCAGCGCGTCACCGCCGCACAACTACGCGACGCTATCCGCACCCAGTACCCCGCAGCCCCTTCGCGCCCCGAACCACTGACCCTGTTCTGACGCTGAACCCCATCCACCTCATGCGCGATGCCGCAGCGAGGACCTGTGACCGCCGCCCGCCGTCGAGAGGCACGCTGCGGCGTCGGCGCCAGCCGGACGGGGCCGGTGACGCCGACGGTGGGCCGTCCGCAGGGCTATTTGCGCCAGCGGTGGGCGTGCGCGGAGGGAGGCAGGGCCATTCCCAATAGAGCGTCGATGGTGTCGCCGTCGAGGCCGCTGTCCAGGGTCAGGGACCGGCGGAACAGGTCGCCGACCACGGTGGGGGGCAGGCCCAGGCGTACGCGGGCCTTGAGGCAGACATCTCCGAGGATGCTGGCGGTCTCACGAGGACGGTGCTGGAGGTACCAGGTCAGGAGCTTCACCGAGCTTCTGGGCATGTCGGAGAGGAGGATCTTCTCCAGGCTTGTGCTGTCGCCGCCACGCTGTTCGACGTCCTCGGCGAGGCGGCCGAGGATGGACTCGACCAGCACGTCACGCAGAGGTCCGTGCGGGACGAGTCCCTGGTTGGAGCCGTACATGAGCGCCGCTGCCGCATCCCAGGCCAGGGCGTCGGCGGCGCTCTTCGCCAAGTCGCCCTTCATATAGGGCGCCTGCTTCTTGCCCGAACTGTGGCGCTGTTCGGTCAGGGTCTCGTGGAAGACGCGGCGCAGCCGGTTGTGATCCGTCACGAGGCCGGTCGGCTGGGTGGTCTCGTACACAGTGGTTGCCGACAGCAGGACTTCTGGGCCGTTGGTACGGCGGTAGTTCTCGGCCCAGTCCTGCGCGACCGGCTCGGCCCACCACATGGCGCCGGTTGCTTCGTACTGCGGCTCGGGCAGTTCGTGGCGCCCGCCGTACTTAGGGTCGGGCAGGTCGTCCACGCTGACCCCCGCGATTCGCGCCAGCTCCGACTTGTCGACAAGCTTTCCGGCGTCCAGTTCGGGTGCGTGGAGATCGACGACGCAGGCATCCAGCGGCAACCCGCCTGGCTGCGAGGCCCGCTGCTTCGCCCACAGCGCCAGATGATCTTTCCAGTTGGATATCGGGCCTTGCACCGTGAAGCTGGCGATCTTCATGATGGTGGCCCGCTCGGGATCGCCGGTGGAGTCCAGCAGGTCGGCCGCGGTCATGGTCGTGGCGTTGTCGACAGACCGCGGGGCATAGCTCTCGAAGGCTGCGTCCCACACTTGGCCCGGGCGGTGCCAGCCTTCGCCGTTCCACCAGTAGCCACCGTGCCGGTGCAGGAAGCCCGAACGCCCGTACAGCCACTCGTGGTGCAGATCGCTTTGGTCGCTGTCGCGGATGAGGAGGACCGTTCGGCCGAAGTCCGGATGGAGGTACACGGCCCAGGCGAAGGACGCGTTCTTGGGCTCGGTGGTGAAAGCGACCCATCCGCCGTTATCTGTGCGATCGGTGCGGCCCCAGAGATCAGCTCCCTGGTTGCGCCCGGTGCGTTCGATCGCGTCGGGGTTGTCCAGAGGCAGGCGGCCGTCGTTGATGAAGGGCAGACCAGGAATGGGGTGATCGGTGCTGGTCCCGTTGGCCACCGGGTGTAAGCGGTACAAGCCGGAATTCCCTTCTGTCGTTTGCTCGGAACACTCGCCTTCCCAGGGCAACGTAGCCATCTGACGGGACGGATATGCCTCCGAGAGTGAGGATCGGACAGGCGCGGCCATGGACGCGCAGCTCGTCAGCGTTGTCGGACGCCAGCCGCTGGCGGCCGACAACGGGTGTAGGCGGCGCGGGCGGCCTGGACACTGGCTGACCCGCGACGAGCGTGGAAACGAAGCGGCGGGAAATGAACATCTCGGACAGCCGCAGGGAACGGCGGCTGGGCCGACGTACATCTCACGCTCGGGATGAAGAGGACGGCCGGCGTCTGCGGATCACCCGAGCGAGTGACTACCGTGCTCTCTCAGGGCCGCCGCCATGCGCCCAGTCCAGCGGGGCAGAGGGGCGGCCGGCGAAGGTAACTGCCGCCGCGAGACACTGCCGACGGTGGCAACAGCCCATGAGAGGGTGATGGGAGCGGCACCATACAGCCCATGAACGAACCACGATCTCCAGCGACCGCTGACATCGAGCCCTTGATCGAATGGGATATCCCTCCCCTCGACGCAGTCCCGGCCGGGGACCGCCCCTTCGTCGTCGCCTACTACGCGGCCATCGCCGGAATCCTCGACTGCTTCGACGGCATCGACGAGCAACCCCTCGCTGACCAAGCCATTCCCGGCACCGAGGGAAGACTCAAACCAGCTGCGGCCGTTGACAGCTTCGTCCGCGCCCACCTCGACATACTGGACACCTGGTACCAAGCGATCGACTCGCTCGACGGCTGTGCCCGCGGCGACGCCGGCCTGCCTCACTGGGCAGAACAATTCCTCCGAGGAGAAGCCGAGGACCTCTTCCGCGCGACCAGCGCTCTCGACTGTGCCGTCATGACTCATCACCACGGCAGCGCCGGCCCCCGGTTGTCTGCGTCGTACGGGTTCGCATACCCCTTGTCCAATGGCGTCATCCACCCATCCAGCTCTCCTAACCGGTCCTGAAAAGCCCGGATCTCCCTGGGAGAGCGTTGCCGCATGGGCCGCCCCTAACGCGCAGAATTGCGAGACAGTACGACAAGTGGCCAGCCGGACGGGTCTTCCAGGGACTGTATCCGGTGCGTCCTGGAGCCACCGGCCGGTCAGGTCCGGAGGGTTCGCCATCCCGCCATTCCTCGCTCCGACGAGGGCTGATGGCGGCCTGACCAGGTTTCCGAGCCTCCGAGACCGTGCCGCTGTTCCGCACCGGGAACGCCGGATCCCGTCGCGGCGAGGCGGTCATTTGTGGAATTCTTGCTCCGTCTGCTCGCAGCCGCGTGAACACCGCGCGCTGATGGGCGAGATACTCCGATACTCAAATGTGGGGGCAGAGTGCCTGACATGGAGATCCGTTCCTACACGGCCGCTGACGGAGCACCAGGCGTCGTGGTGGGGATTACTCCGCAGGTAGGACGTGAACTCTGCACGGGGCAGCGGGTACTGCAGGTTCCGCTGTCGCCAGTGGGACTCGGCCCTTGGGCCATCACGATCGTCGACCAGGACTGGATCGATGCGCACCCCGGCACGGGGTTCGTCGGTATGGGGCCAGTGATCGAACTCCGCGCGGCGGACTTCGACGCCCTCGATGTAGCCGAGCCTGTCCGGCGGGAGATCGAGGCACACGACCCGCTCTGGCCAGCATTCGAGGTGAAGCTCTGGAAGGTCTCGAACCTCGACGACCTCAGCGCCGTCGCCTGAGCTGCAGCCGCACGTGCGTGTCCCCGACTCCGTCTCTGCGCTGGCGGGCACTGCTGCCAGGAGGGACGACAGCGCAAGGAACCAGACAGCTGCCTGTAAAAGATCGGGTCACGGGCTAGGCTGGCCTGAGTCGTCCCGGCGGCGTTCCCCCGTGTCGCCGGGACGGCTCTTGCGTGTCCGATCCACGTCGATCTGTACCCCCCACTGCACTCGAGTCGAGTTGCCGCCGCTCGACCATGAGCAACCATCAGCCAGCCTCTCACCACCAACCAACCAGGTACAGCTCGTTCGAGTCGTCAAGGCCTACGCCGCCAGTGCTCTCCCATGGCACGGATGATCTCCGGCCGTTCCCTGGCGTCCGATCCTCTGAGCGCGCGCAGGACTGTCACGGCCCTGATGACCGACACGCCGACGCCAGTAGCTGCGGCGACGACGCCAGCGGACCCCAGTGCTTCAAGGACTCCCACCACATACCCCCTGGATCACAGGCGGGCGGGTTCGTTCCCCGCCCTCTCACAGGGGCCCGGTTGATACTAGATTTGAGCCGGTTACCGGGAGCCTCCGTGCTTGTCCCCAGTGGTGTCAATGCCGAAACGCCTCAGGTATCCCGCTCCTGTGACCGCGGGGAGGAGCCGACCGGTCTCGGTGATCTCCACCACGTGCGGGCTGCTCAGCGCGAGGAGCCGAGGACGGTTGCCTGTGACGGCGTCGACCACGGTGACGTGGACCTTCGTGCGCGGACCGGTAACGCGGATGTAGGGGGCGCGGGTGTCCGGCCGGCAGGAGCGGTACAGCTGGCCGGTCCTCGGTATCGGCCGGATTGGCAGCCTGCCTTCGGTACGGCCCATTGTCGCGCTTCCGCCCGAAGGAGACGTCATCATCGGTGCGCCGACGAGGTGGTCGGCGCCTGGAGGGCTCTCTCACTCTCCCACCGGGCTGATCGGTGCGGCCAGCATCCGGGAGCCCGGTTGCCAGCTATTCTGCCGAGCAGGTCAGCCATGCGATCCAGCCGCCGTCGGGGGCCCGTCCGAGGTGAAGGTCCGGGCCGTGACCGGCGGTTCGAGCGCAGATCCGGCCGTAGCCGCCGTGTCGGACGGGGCACAGTTTCGCCAGTTCCTCGGGAGCGAGGACCGACCGATCGTCGGGAAGCTGCTGGCCTTCCGGCGTGGCGCGCGCCTCGTCACCGCGTCGTCGTTCCACCTCGTCAAGGCGAGCAAAGATCAGGCGGGCCCAGCGAAGTTCTGCGTCGTCCTCGTCGATGCTCGGCGTGTAGATGCACTGGCGCTCGCCGTGCTCCTCGATCTCCTCGACCAGTTCCATGCCGATCGACTCCAGAAGGCGTCGCGACGCCACGTTCGCCTGCTGGGTGACAGCGACCACCGGCCCGCCGTCTGGCGCGACGGTCGTCCACAACCGAGTCACCGCGCTGACTGCCTCCCGGCCCAGACCCTGCCCCCATACGTCGGGCAGCAGTTGGTAAGAGATCTCGGCACGGCCGGTGCACCGGTGGTCGGCGCTGAGTGTCACGAGGCCGACGGCCTCGTCGTCGGCGACGCGGACAACGGTCCAGGCGCCGGGCGTCTGCGGGTAGGCGCACTGACGTGCGGCCACCCGTTCCGATGAAGGCGGGCCGCCGAGATAGGCCCGGACCCTCTTGTCGGTGAGCAGGGTGCGAATCAGGTGGGCGTCGTCGGGTACAACGGGCCGCAGGAGCAGCCGGTCTGTTCGCAGTTGGGAGGGCCAGACACGGGCGAGGGTGATGTCGACGGGGGCCATGAAGGTATCGGTCACCTCGACGGCGTCCCCGCCCGATCCAGGGCAGGGCGGGCCCTGCGCTCCTGCTGCAGGGCGAGGCGAAGGTGCGCGCAGAAGACGACGGGCATCAGGCCGCCGAGCCGGGCGGCTGCCCGGAGGTGTTCGACAGCAGCCGTCAGGTGTGCTGTCGCGGCATCGTGTGCGTCAAGGCCGCCCAGGAGGCGGCCGACAGCTGCGGCCAGAACTTCGGCGAGCTCGGCGACGCCCGGGTCGTCGGGGGTGTCGACCCCCCACTTCGGCACGGCGTCTGCCATCTCCTCGATGGCACGGGCGCGGGTGGTCGAGAGGCGTGCGGCCAGTGCGTTCACGTAGACATGGTGTCGCGAAGTCGGTGTCGACTGGGCAGAATTGACCGAAGCTGCCTGGGAGAGAGCCGCGATCACTTGGGCGTGTGCGGTGCGCAGGGGGTTCCGGTGGCACCGGTGGTCGCACCTCAGTTCGCCTGTGCGAGTTGTGTGCGAGGCGGTTCGGTGGGGCTGTCAGTGCCGGCTGGCAGGGTGGCCCCATGTGCGGTTGAGACGCACAGGACCATCAAGGAGACGCCGCAGTGGACCACTTCAGGGTCTGGAAGACCTACGTCCGTGCCATGGAAACGGCTCTGAGCCGGGCCGGCTACTCGGACTCGGCAGAGTTCTCAGTACACCGCACCGATGCGTGCGGTGCGGCGGGGGCGCGCTGGTCGTGGAGTAGTCATGCTCCGGACCTGACCAGCGGGGAGTGGCCCGCCGGGCTGGACCTTGAGTGGGACTCGGCGACGGGCTGGGGCTTCAAGGGGCGAAATGAGGACCGGCTCGTGCCCCTCCCGGTGCCTCCGCTTGCGGCCCCGGACTCGGTCATCGCCCTGCTGCCGGCGCTGATGGACGGCCGCCGAGGCCAACTGCCCGCCTCGGAGGACCGCTGGGAACACGCCGCGGCGGTGATGGACCTGGTGAAGACCTCCTCCCTCTATGACGACGACAAATACGACGCCGACTACCAGCGGCTCGAAGAGGAAGCGGCGCACTTCCTTACCTGGCAAGGCCAGGTCGACGGCGTCCTCTCCGGCGACGTGGTGAGCAACACCGCTGCTCGTACGGACGACGGGGCACGAGCAGCATCATGGGAAGGGGTCTTCGGCGGCAGCCGACCGTGCGAGCCGGGCGCCGACGAACTTGCCCGCCGCCGGCACGTCAACCTCATCCTCGACGCGGCGATCAAGGAGCATGACGGCCAAGCCCGGTACCCGGACCCCGAGATGTTCGGCGTCCTGACCGACTACTTCACCCGTACCGTGGTCTTCCCGGGCCAACTGCGCCCGGACGACGGCCAGTTCCACACCAGTGACCCGTCACGTGCCCTCGCGCACCTGCTCGTCCAGTACCTGGAACGCCAGAGCCTGGACCTGGCGAGCCTGCTGAAGCCCGAATCGTCCGCTGCCCCGGTCGGCAACGCGGTGGGCGAGTGCGTAGCCCAAGCGCTGCGCGCGAGCCGATGGTTCGACTTCGCTGAAAGCGACACCGGAGGCGACCGTGTGAAGTTCCGCACCGTGTTCGGCACAGAAGGCGTCCTCCGCCTCGCCGACGCATTCGGTAACCTCGACGGCTCCGCGACGTAACAACCAGGCGAGGCGGACGACGGTCACGGCGGCGGCGTTCAGGCCCACGCGCCGGACGCCGAAGTCGCGGCCAGCATCGCAGTGATCCCGAGCCCCGGCTTCCGGCCCGCTCCGCCCTGCCGCAGGCCCGTCACCTCCACACCACAGAGGAGACTCCGTGTCCGACACCGCAGCCCGTCCCACCCCACGTACTACCGCGATCTCCCTGATCCGGATGGCCGCTCAGGCAGAGGCTGCTCACCGAGCCCAGGGCAGCGACGGCCCTCCGCCGCCAGATTTTGAAATGTACGGCGTGCTCACGGCCGCGCTGGAGTCCTGGCGCGCAGTCGGCACCCTTCGCGAGGACTCACTGATCCTGATCGAGTGGCTGGCAACCGAGTGGTGCGGCTACCGCCTCCAACAAGTCAGGCAGGATCGGGGTCGGTTCGAGCGCTGGCTGCGGGACTTCGGCGATCAGGTCTGCCAGCAGCAGCGCCACGCCCACCCCGCCGGACCCACCGCAATGGAGATCGTGACCGTCGTGGCCGCGCCCCGGGCCGGCGTCTCGGCAGCCGACCACGCGGCGCGCCTCGCCGTTCCCTACCTCGGCTACCTCCGCCCGGAGCACGAACTGGAGGACGCCCGGGAGATGGCGCTGTCCTTCGTCCTATGGGCGGGCGCCTCCTTGTCCGAGCTCATGGACCACGACGCAACGAGGATCAGCAACTACACCAACGCGCGTTCCAGCTGAGGGGCGTGGGGCCGCCGACCGTGCGGAGCGGCAGAGCCCGGCCGGTTGCCCGCACGCGCAGCCCGGGGCGCCGCCGTGTCCCCGCGAAACCCGGCGGCGCCCCGCTGAGGCACCAGTGGATACTGCCGGGGTGACGATGGACCTGAAGGCAGCGTTGGCCGCCCTGGACGCACACGACCCGGGCCTGCTGCTCGGACAGCGCGAGGTGCAGTGGATCGACGCGAAAGCCGCCCCGTACCAGTTCGCCGATCCTCGCGCGGGCGAGGAACTCGCCAAGGACGTTGCGGCGTTCGCCAACGGCGGCGGAGGTGTCATCGTGATCGGCGTCGCCACCCGCCTGGAGGACGACCAAGAAGTCCTCGACCACATCGTCGGCGTCCACCCGGACGCGGTGAACGTGGACCAGATCCGCCAGCTGATCCGTCAGCGGATCACCCCGGCGCCCCGCGGGGTCCGCATCGGCTGGTCCGGCGGCAACGGCCAACGGGTGGTGTTCATCCACGTCCCTGAGCAGGCCGTCGGCGTGCTCTGCGTCGTGGCGGCGCCCACCGGGAAGCCGGGATCGGAGCAGCCGCACACGGTCGCCGTGCCGATACGCGACGGCGACGGGACGCACTGGCTGCCGCGTGCCGAGGTCCAGGTGCTGCTGTCCGCTCAGGCGCTCGCGAAGCTCGTCCGCGAGGCGGTGGCCGACGCCGGGGCAGAGCGCGGTCTGCGTCTTGGCCAGGGGCTCCCGGACCGGGAGCGGGACGTACGCGATGCCCACCGGCAACTGGCCGACGCCGGGCTGGGGCAGCCGGCCGGGGAAGCCTGGGCGCACGGTCCCGCAGTCCTCCAGGACCTGGACCACGACCGCGACGGCGAACCGGGGTGGACGCTGTGCCTGGTAGCCGATCACCCGCCAGGCGCGGTTGCCGCCCCCATCTGGCAGGCGATCATGGGAGCCGGCCGGCACGCTCCGGGCCACGACCCGCTCGCGGCCGTGGGCTATCCCGTTCCGCCCGACGGCCAGGACACACCGTGGGTGATCGGGCCCGACACACGCAGTGTGGACCTCGACGGCGGGACGTGGGGCGCGGGCCGCCTGACCTGTTCAGGCCGCGGCGTGTGGCGCTGGGAACCGATCCCCAGCTTCAGCCTCGACCAGGGCCGATCAGCCGAGAACTGGACTGGCGGCCAGACACCGGCGCTGCGCCTGCGCGCCTTGGTGACCCTGCCCTGGGCCAACCCGCACACGCTGCAGATCACCAAGCCTCGGCGTACCCAACTCGAAGAGCAGCTCCCCTTCACCGCGGTCGTCGGCGCGGTGACCATGCTGTCCAGACGCCGGGGCGCGGACCTGCCGGCGGCCCGCTGGGAACGAGGGGCGTCCGGTAACTCCGCCCGCTCCGTCGGCTATGCGTGCACCATCACCGCACCGGACGGCAGACCGGCCTTGAGAGGCTCCGTCATGCTCGCCCTGCCCACCGCGATGAACTCAACGGTGGTCGCCTGCGCGGACATCGTGATCGAGGATCCGGAAGCGTGGGCGCAAGCCCTCGGACCACACGAGGCCGCCCGTCTCGGCTTCGACGAGGTTCAGCACGTGCTGCTGAGCGCGTGGGAGACGGCCGCGGAGGTCCTGCCCGACGTCGTTGGCGGCGATCCGTCCGGCCAGCGGTGGGCGGGCCCGCCCACGACGGAACTGCGGATCACCTGC
The DNA here is from genome assembly GCF_040643855.1 of Streptomyces sp. NPDC047072. NCBI lineage: Bacteria > Bacillati > Actinomycetota > Actinomycetes > Kitasatosporales > Streptomycetaceae > Streptomyces > Streptomyces sp. NPDC047072. Next base: position 56,423 of record NZ_JBEYVC010000021.1, read on the forward strand.
GAACAGCCCGGCCCCAACGGCGCCTTGCCCATCCTCGACACGTACATCGATCTCAAGCCGCTCGGTCCGAGAGACGGCGGCGGACGGCCGCTCATGGCCGTCACGATCACCGCCTCGCCCGCGATGGAACGGACGAGGCGCAAGGAACTGCTGCGCCGGGCGCTCGTGCACATGGCCACGCAGTTCGGCTACGTGGATGCCGAGGTGGAACTGTAGGAAGGTCCTGGACGGTTACCGGAGGACCACAGGTAACCGGGCGGCCCCGGCACCCCGCTTCGTGCCGTGGGTGGCTCCAGGGTGACTCAAAAGGATCTCTACCAGCCTGTTGAAGGCCACCGCTACGCTGCGGGCCATGAGCGATTCCACCTTCTTCTTCCTGGCCAGCTTTCCGATGGTCGGGCGTGCGCTCTTCAGCACGCCCGAGGCGGCCCAGGAATGGTGCGATCGACAGGCCGAGGCCAAGTTCCCGGGCGCGGTGACGTGGGCCGAGCCCGAGGACGGGGACGTGGAAGGAAGCGGAGCAGGGCACACTGGTCAGCGCTGGCTCCGCCAGGTGAAGAAGGCTGACAGCTCGGCGATCGTCCCTCCCCTCGAACTCGGTTCCGTGGTGTCGCTCCCTCTCGACGCGGAACTCGACATCTGACCGGAGACGGCCTGCCCGGCGCCACCGTGAGGATGAAACTGCGCAGGCGGGCGCGCGTCTGGAGGTACCGGAGGCGGCGTCCCGCGGGCAGCCCGGACCGGGTTCAGAGGCCAGCGTGCTGCAGCAGCCTCCGCGTGATGCTCGTGATGATCACCATCCGGAAGCGCGCCTCGTCCGCGCTGGACCGGCCGGGATGGGGGCCTTGCGGGTGCGAGATGTCCCAGGCTCCCTGCAAAAGACGGCCCCACTTCTCCGGCACGACCTTCTTCTCATCGACCATCCAATGGGCGGCCGCGCCGCCGGCGGTCCGGCCCGTGTAGCCGTAGTTCGCCGCGACGCGCAAGATCACGTCCTCGAGCAGCGGCCGGAGTGCGCCGTTACTGGCCTCGTAGTTGTGATGGTTCAGGTTGTCGACCGCCTGTGTGTAGTGGGTCAGGGCGACATCGAATCCGGCGGCACGGAGCTGGGCCTCCAGCGCGGTGATCTCTTCGGACATCTCGGTGCCCGGGGCGTCGATCGGGCGGATGTGATAGACGACGGGCCCGTTGTCGATCTCGATGTGCGAGTTCGGGCCGGTCGCCCTTCGGATGGTGGGGTCTTCCCACTGGAGGTCGTAGCCGTCCGCGAGAAGCGAGTCTTTGAGCTGGAACAGCAGGCTCCCCGGCGTGTGCTTGTCGGGATGCCGGAACAGGCTCGTCTGCTCCAGGGTGAATGCGAGCAGCCCGCGGTGGGCGTCCTTGTCCCCGTTCTGGGCGGCACGGCGGGCATTCATCAAGGTCACCTGGACCAGCTTCTGCTTGGAGGAGCTCTCGGCTTCGGTGATGAACCGGTCGAGGTCCGCGGCGAGCAGGCTGGTGGTGATCTCGGTCTTCATCCGCTCGATGGCGATCTTGGTGAGGACGGCCAGAGTGGGGCTGGAAAGGGTCTGCGTCACATCAACACATCTTCGGGGACCGACGGTGCTGCGGCCTCCGGTTTTCGGAGAGCCGGCACTGGACGACCACGTCGTTTCCGGCCTGCCCGTGCGCGGGCTCGCGGCCGCCACCGCACGACTCGGCATCGGGCTCGTCGCATGCCTGCGACGTGGGCAGGTTCGGTGTCGCCGATCCGGGCCGGCACAGTCCAGGTCTGGTTGGTCCGGCACTTTCGCCGACGCTCGGCCTCGTGGCGGGCGGGAACGGCACTCGACCCTTCGTGAGGCGCGCCGAGCCCGCCTCGGCCTGGTGAGGCTTTCGGGACGGCGCGGGTGCCAGCCACCCGGCCCGTTGCCAGGGTGCATCCCGCCTGGCGGAACCATGCGATGCCGGCGGAGTGTGCCCCATACACTCGGCCTCCGCCTGCGGCCCTCGGGACAAGGCAGGTGCCGTCGTCACGAAGGGACCAGTACGGTGAGCGCAACGGAGCGGGGCGACGCCCCGATCTACGACCGGCTCATACGCGAACGCGGTGATGTAGTCGCCGATGCCCGCAGGACGGCAGAGGCTGTCTTGCGCGAGATGAGCCCGGTTCTGGACTTCCGTCTGCCGCACGCGATGGCCACGCAAGGCGTCAGGCCCCGTTGATCACCGTGTGATCCCGATTCCTGGTGATCGCCTGGACTGCCCGCGGGGTCGGTGGCCGGCTACCGATCGTCGGCCCGTCTGCTATCCCTCCTCTCGGGGGAGGACGACGTCGATGGTGAGGGCGAACCGCGGTCTGGTGGTGCCGCCCGTGCCTTCGGCGGCCTGGAGAGTCCGCTCACCCGTGCTGCCCAGCCACAGGCCCACGACCAGGTCGGGCAGGTACTGCTCCATGCGTATCGCGGCGTGCCGCACGGCCGTGTGACTGACGGTGAACTGCCTGGAGGAGGGGCGCGCGGTCGCGTTCTCAATTGCGGCGAGGAACTTCGCGGGGACCACCAGGACGTCACCGGTGGCGCGAATCAGCCAGTACACCGCGCTGGCGCTGTGCTCCAACAGGGTATGCAGCTGGAGGCGCTTGATGGTCCATGAGTCCTCACGCCCGGTTCTGGGGGCCTTCTTGACCTGGATGAGGTCTCCTGAACGCAGGTGGAGGCGACCGGGTACGCGTACGTCGACGACGACGCCGATGTCGGCACCGTTGGTCTTCTCTTCCCTCTTCGTCACGGTGCGGTGGCCGACCCGCAGGTGCGGGCCGGCCACCCCGGCCAGCCGGGTGTCGGCGGGCAGCGAGGTGAACGCTCTGACGAGCTCGGACAGCAGTGTCGCGGTCAGGTGCTCCTCTTCCGCGGCTCCGAGGTCGTCCATGGACATCGAGAAGTCGGCGACCGCACGGCGTGTGGCACCTCGTACGAGGTCTTCCAGACCGTGGTCGGCCAGCCAGGTTGACGACGGCGCGGACAACGGACGGGGGAAGTCGGCACGGCGGGCGTCGAGGGACGCGGAGACGATGCTCAGCAGCCGTTCCTCGAGCGGAGCGGTGGTCTCGGCCGAGGCCTGTATCCCGGCTGCGCGTAACTGCACGGTGAGGACGGGGCTGCGGCAGCAGCGGCTGACGGCCCGGCGGACGGTGGGGTGCTGGTCGGCGAGCGCGACGGTGAGCGCCACATCCAGGCCCTTCAGACCGTCGCCCAGGAGCAGAAGCCACTCCAGCGAACGCGCCCACAGTCCCGGCCGGGCCAGCCCCTCCACACGGCGGCGCAGCCCGGCTCTTGCGACAGGATCACGCTCCTCGGCCAGGAGCGCCACGTCACGCCACAGCCGCGCCAACTTCTGATCCACATAAGGATCGAGGCGCTCCCGGACCATCGACGCCCACCTCTCGTGACCGGCCCGCACGCCCTCGCGCTGCAGGTACGCCCGGGCGAGCCCCGCGGCCACTGCCGAAGGAACCGGCAATACCTTGGCGATCTCGGGTGTCGCGCACGCGGCCCAGCGCACCACAAGCGGCGGACCGCTGGAGAAAGACCACCCGACGAGCGAACGGCCGGCTCCGTCGGCGAGCAGGAGATTCTCCACCCATGTTCGGTTCTCCCCGGCGAACGAGGCGAACGCCTCCGGCGTGCGCCGCGTGAGCTCCTCCACATCGCCTGGCTTCGTGGTCAGGGCCTGCCGGCAACAGTCGAAGCACGTCGAAACGAAGACGCCATGGGCGCGACAGGGATTCACCCTGTGACTCTATGGCCTCGTGTTCAGGCCACGCCGGGGGAACGAGGCGATGGCGACTGCCCCGGAGCAACGGCGGAGGAACACGCCGCGAACTCGCCGACGCTGGCCAGGGGGTCGGCCGTCGGACTCAGCCGAGCGCCAGCTGCAACTCGCTGTCTACCGGGCCCTGCCGGTCATACTCTGCACGGGCTTCCTCAAGCAGCCGGCGCCATGAGGTGACGGTCGGCCGGCGCCGCAGCAGCGCACGTCTTTCCCTGTCCGTCATGCCGCCCCACACACCGTGATCGATACGGTTGTCGAGGGCGGAGGCGAGGCACTCGGTGCGTACGGGACAGCCGTTGCAGACGGCCTTCGCCCGATTCTGGGCTGCGCCTTCGGCGAACAGCTCATCTGGGTCACCGGTGCGGCATATCGCCCGCGCGCTCCACTCTTGATCATTCGCGATCACTACGGCGCTGTCCTCTCCCCGATCACACCTGTCGCCTCCACCCTACGGAGGGCCCGTCAGGCGACGCTACGGCAGTTGCGTGAGGCATGGGACAGCGTCACCCGGCAGCAATCCCTTCGGGTGACGCTCCACTTGACGGCAGCCGCCGGCACATGGTGGAGCGCTCGCGGACCTCCACGGCGTCCCGCCGATGGCGCCCCCGGAGCGGTCGTGGACTCGGAGCCGGGGCACGGAACGCTGGACCTGAGCGCGGGCCGGCTCTGCCCGCGCCTGGCCGCGGTCGGCGAGGGCGTCCCTACACCGTCGGGCGTTGCAAAAACATGGTTAGTGATGTACGATAGTTCTATCGGGTTGAGGCCGCTCGGCCGCCCTCCAATACCCCTCCCGGTCTCCCGTCGCGGCGAGACGGCCTCCCTGAGAGAGGAACCCAAGGCATTGAGCGCGCAACAGTACACAGACCACCTGGGTCGCCCCTTCACGCCGACGGCCAAGCAGCGGGCCATGCCCGTCGGCAGTGAAGTCTGGGTGCAGGACGGAGAGGTCTACAAGGACGGCTGCGTCTGGGACGGGCGGGACGCGGCCTGGATCGGCGAGGTCACTGAGCACTGCGCTCCTGGCCTGACCGTCGTGAAGGTGACGGACCGGCGGCGCCACGCCCCGGAGCCGGGCAAGAGCGGATGGCTCAAGCACGGCCGGAGCTACCAGAAGGAGACCCGCACCCTGACGATGCGCACCGATCAGGAGAAGAAGTCCGACCCGGTGACCGACGACGGCCACGAGGGCGCGCTGTGACACTCCGACCGGGTCCCGTCCTTCGTCCCGGCCACGGCATGAACGGTGCGCGCACCCCCTACAACCAGCAAAAGAGGCTGCGGTGCACGACCTGAAAACCCTGATGCACGATCTCATGATCAAGCGGCTCAAAGGTGAATCACCGACGTATGAGACCTACCGCGTCGAGTTCAAAATCCACGATCACATGAAAGATGACAGGGTCTATTCAACAGTGGTGCACGTTACGCAGGGATTCACGACTGTGGGCGACATCCCGGAAATGGTCGCTCTCTATACAGGTCAAATGGTCAGAGCCATCGAGATCGTCGGCAAGGAAAAGATGGACGGATGACGGACTGCAGATCCGTCATGAGTGATTACCTACTCCTGGCGACGCCCGGGACGGACCATTGTGCAGCCACGTTCTGCGTAGAGTTCGGCCGGGACATTATCCCTCTATCGCCTTGCCCGACTGGTCCGGTTCAGGTGCGGCGCCATGCAGAGTCAGCGCTGGCGCATGGTTTAACAGCCTGATCTCGGCTGAGTAGGGCTCTGGTCGAGCGAGACAGAAGTCGTGGCAGCACTTCGTATTTTCGATCCCGAAGTTTGCATCACCCTGCCGCTGTGCGCCAAGTCAGGTCCGTGCAAGTCGAGTAAGGAAAACATGATGGCCATCTATCGCCCGGGAGAGGTCAATTGCGGGCATTGCAATGAGCCGACGGACGTGCCGGTCGAGGACTGGTCCGGAGCCACGCGCGACGAGGGCGATGGCTACGTCGCCTCCGTCGATCCGTGCGTAAGGTGCCAGGTCCACAGCTACGGCACGCTGGACCGTTGCCCTGACGACTGCCCGGACTGCGCAGCAAACGACACCGCGGACACCTGAAGCCAGTGCCCCAGTTCCAGGATCCCGCGTACGGCCGGAGAGGTGAACCGGCGCGCTGTTCCGGTGTGTACATCACTCGGCAGACCATTCAGAAGGGATCTGGCCCCACCGGCGAAAAGAATCCGGACGGGTGCACAGCCGCATACGCGAAATATTTCAAGGATTGATCATGTCTGAGTTCCGCATGCGCGTCACCGGTCGGCCCTGGTCACGGATTTCGCTGGCCGACACTTCGGGTGACAGGGAAAGTCAGTTCCTGGCTCTTTTTGCAAGAGAATTGGCGACTGTGCCCGAGCTGAGTCGGCTACCCCGCGATGTAAGCCTCTACAGCGTTTACCCGGTGCCTGGGGGGATTGCGGTTTATCACCCTGATATCGATGATGAGCCCGTGTTCCGCGTCGAAGTAATCGCTGGTGAATCCACGGGCAAGCGGGCTTCGGCCCGCAAATAAATTCGGGCCCAGAAGCCAGGAACGACACACGGGATGCAGCCTCTACCGGTTACATGGCCGCAACTCGTCATCGCCGACCCGAAACGTCCCACAGTATTTTCAGAGACGGAGATTTCCATGTCGTCCTACGACTACGATCAGCTGGCAGCCTACGTCCTTCGCGCGAGGCAACTCATCGCTAAGCATGGATATACCGTGCAGCCTGTCGTCACAGACGGGCGCAGCGCGCCGTACTCCTACACCGTGGGACTCCACACGACGCACGGGTACGAGCTGGTCATGGTCGGCATCGACAACCCGGTGATGAACGGCGTACTCCACGCGCTGGTGGAGCGGTTCACCGGCTCGGCGGGGCCCGATCCGGATGAACGCCTGGACGGGCTGCTCGCCAACGGCTACCAGCTGCGCATGGCGCCGGTACCGTCCCTGGAGCCGTTCTCGCTTCTGCGTGCGGTCTACGGCCCCGATGCCTGCCCGCCGTTCTGGCAGGCGATCTGGCCCGATCCCGCCGGTCACTTCCCCGACGAAGCCGGATACTCCCTGCCGCGAAAGCAGCAGATGCTGCCGTAGGGCGCGGTCCGCGAGCTTCCAGCACGCCTCATTTCTCGCACCACGCGGAGCCAGGTTCCCCCCTGGCATCCCGGCTCTCTGAGATGCCCCTCCCGCTCGGTCGCCCCGCAGCAACTCCGCCTGCCGCGCGTGCCCTTGTCCGTCCGCCGAACCTCAACTGGTGGCCGCTGTGCCTTGCCATCTCTCCTTCCCACGCCCGCCGTTGTCCGCCCGCTGCCGACACCGTTCGAAAGGACCATCCGGTGATAGATCAGCCCGACCCGCCAGGGGCCATTGAGGAGTTGCGCGACTTCCTGTCCTTCGCCGTGCCGCTGCGCGCCGCGGACCTGGCATACAAGATCAAGAACTGGGGCTACTCCCGCGACCAGGCTGTCAACTGGCTCACGGGCGAAGCGGAGCGTGCGGGTCTCGTACTGGGAGCACGTGGTGATGTTCTCCAGTTCAGCGACGGCCGGCCTCGCGTCGGCCGAGCTCGAGACCGTGTTGCGGTGACCGCAGGTGAACTGGCCAACGGTGTCGCAGCCGCAGCCTTGATCGCGCAGCTCGATGGAAGACCGGGTGTCACTGTCATCGGTGATGTCTACGGGATTGCCGATCCGCCGAACGGTGCTACGAAGGTTCCGGGCCAACGGGCGCTCTCTGAAAGGCCACAGAGCGTCCCACACGAAGCAGGTACCGCGTGAGTTCCGGTGCGCAGAGCATCGCCAGGGGCGCCGGGGCCGACGTTCGCCGCGGCCGCCAGGTTCCGCACGCCGCACGCGTGGATGAAGTCTTCGTGTTGATCGGCACGGACGAGCACGGCCAGGACGTCGGGTACCCCGAGGATCCCGGCATCGCCGCGCGGCTCGTCCGCGGTGACGTCACCACCTTGCTGCCGTTCAGCCCTGGGCGGTCAAGAACTGGCGGGCGCCACGCAGCGTCGTGCGCAGTCCTCGTTGGGTGGCGCGGCTGTCGAGACGCACGTCGAGCGGTCCCGGCAGCGCGGTGTCAGCCCGCCGGCCTGCGCGCAGCCGGGAAGCGTCGAGCCCGTCCCGCCCGGCGACGAGGACACCCAGCTCATAGCGGCTCACGGCGTCGGCACCCGCCAGATGATGGACACCGTGCGCGTTGCCGGACGCGAGTTCCAGCAGGGCGGCGGCCAGGTCGGCGACATGTACCGGGCACCGGATGTCGTCGGTGAACAGCACGCCGTCACGGACGCCGGTCGCGAGATCGTGAACCAGGCGTACGTGCTCGGACCGCCGGTCGCCGATGATCAGCGAGGTCCGCGCGATGGCAGCGTCCGGGTGCACTAGCCGGATGGCCGTCTCGGCTGCCGCCTTCGCCGCGCCGTAGGGGGTGACCGGGTCGGGAAATCTGCTCTCCTCGTAGGTCACTTGGGCGCCGGAGAAAATGGCGTCGCTGGAGATGTGAACGAAGCGACTGCCGCTGCGGGCAGCAGCGATCGCCAGACGTGCCGGGCCCTCCGCCGTGACCACCCAGTCGGCATGGGCGCTGGAGGTGTTGATGACGACGTGAGGACTCACATCGCCGACGAGGGATTCCACCCGCTCGTGGTCCCGTAGGTCGAGGGCGTGCCAGGTGACACCCGGAGCGCTGCCCTGCCGGGTCGCGAAGGTAGAGAGCGTCTCGTGACCAGCTGCGACCGCCTGACGGGCAAGCTCAGCGCCCAGGAACCCGCTGCCGCCGATGATGAGAACTCTCATGACGCGAACGGTAGGGAACGGGCGCTCGCGCTGTCTGCTGAACCCGTTAAGGTCACCCCTTGGCCCGTCGGACGCAGCCGCCATCCGGACCGTCCTGCCTCGCGGCAGCCGTCACGACCGACGGACGCCGAGCCGACCGCCTCACGCCCGGCCCGGCCCGCGACACCACTGCGGCGATTTGGGTTCTCTCGGAGGCGCTTCGGCCGCTTCAGCCAGCGGCACGGCGGCCGGCGTGTGGTGCGAGCGCCCCATCAGCTGAGGGCGTTACGCGTCATTCGGTCGCACCGGCCGGGACGGGAGCGGCGGCTTCGATGCGGTCCAGGAGTTCCCCGAAAGTGATCCCTTTATCACCAGGGCTGTGGTCGAGGGCCTTGTGCAGGGCGCTCCAGCGTTCCGGCTGGGTACCGCATCGTGCGAGGAGATGGGGCAGGGCGAGACCGGATTCCTGGCGGCTGATGACTTCGTCCGCGGGCAGCTGACGCAGGTGGTCAAGGGTGTGGTGACGGGAGTTGAGGACGGCGCGGTGGATGTCGTCGCGTGTCCAGATTCCTTCCGTCTCCGGGGCGTTCAGCCAGGACTGCAGTACTGCCCCGGGGTCGGGGTGGTGGTCGAGTTCGTCGTCGGTGAGCAGGCGCAGCACCGCCTCGTTCGCGTCGTCCGGAGCAAGTGCGGCCGCGCTCGTGCGCAGCCAGTCGGGAACGTCGCCGTGGTGGCAGATCCACGCGAGTTCGAGGGGATGCAGCGTGGTGAGAGCCTCGGTGACCGCGGTGCGCGGAGTGCGGGGGTTGGCGGCGAGCGCGGTCAGCAAGAGGGCCCGCCGGTGCTGGTAGTTGGACTCCAGGAGTCGCACCGGGCTGAGCAGGTCGGTGCCGGCGCTGATGCGGGCCAGCTGGGCGCTGGGGGGCCTGGATACGACGGTGGGCTGCTTCAGGGCCGGGATCAGGGTGCAGGCCTTGGCCAGGTGGGTGGGGTTGGCGCTGAGCAGGGCCAGGTCCTCGGCCGCCGCGAGGACCTTCTGGTCGTCCTTCGATGTGCGTGGCGGGGTGAGCAGGCGGCCGCGGCGTACGCATTCGTCGGCGGCGGCGTGCAGGTGTTCGACCGCGATGTCGCGGAGGCGGGGATTGGAGCGCACCCGCTGAGCGATGCGGTGGAGCCGATGGCGGGCACTCACGCCCGGCTTGGGGAGGTCGGCCATCTCCGGCAGGCACAGGGCTGGCAGGCACGCACGGAGGAGGCCGTCGTCGAGGACCGGTTCGGGTTCCGGCAGGCCGTCGGCCAGGGTGTCGTCCTCGCCGCCGAGGGACGAGGCCGAGGCCATCGCGCGGGTGCGGCGGGCTTCCACCTCGGCGTGGTCCAGCAGCAGATGCTGGACGGCCATGCCGAGGACGGGGTGGCCGACGAGGGCGGGCCACTGACCGGGGCAGGCATGGAGGATGCGCCAGGGGGCGCCCTCACCGAAGTCGTGGGGCAGCCCGAGGGCGGGGTCCGAGCTGACGTCCCATCCCTTATGCCGGCCGGGGTTTTGGAGGAGACGTGCAAACGGGGTGAGGGCCTGCTCCAGGACCGCGCTGAGAAGGGCCGGCGGCATGGGCGGGACCGGCGCGGCGTCCGAACGGTAGCGGTGAGGATTCCACTCGCTGACCACGCTCTCCAGGTCGGTGTCCTGGAAATGGATGAGCAACCCGATCGCGTCATCGACCAGTTGGGGGTGCCGGGCCAGGCCGGCGGCCAGCTCGGGCGTCGGCCGACGGCCTTTCAAGATCGCCGGGAGATCTGCGGCCGTGACCAGGCCCAGGCCGGCCAGTTCGGCGATCTGCGTGTCGTCGGTCTGCTGCAGCAACTGCCGGCGCAGCGCCGGATCGGCCGTGCGCGGCAGGAGCACCGGCAACGCGGAGGCGACGGCCTTCTTGCGCCGCTCTTCACCGCGGTTGTCGATCCCGTAAAAGCCGCGGGGCGGCGTGCACAGGGCCTCGATCACCGCGGGCAGCGCCTCGTCCGGCAGTTCCTCGGCGACGGCGAGTTGCTGCCACAGCCGGTACGTCCCAGCCCTCACCACGTTCGGCCCTCCCCAGAGTTCGACCCCACGTGACCGGCCGGTCACGGCATGGTTCGAGGCGACGCTAGCCGGAAGCGGCGGCACTCTGGTATGGAACGCTGCAAAAGCGCCATCAGAGGACGCCCTTCAGTCGCCCGTCGGGAGTGCCACTGCACGAACGGCTCCAGGAGTTGGTGTTCCGTCTTCTGTCGGCCTGCGGGGTTCAGGGCCGGGCGGGGGCGTCACGCTAGGCTCGGCGATATGGTCAAGAGCGCTCGGCGCCTGCCGGGGGATCCCTCACAGCTGCATCTCCAGCACACGTATGACCACGGTCTGCGCGATGACCCGCACGAGCAGACCGTGCAGGAGTGGGAGATCAGCATCCGGCACGGGTACGAGGTGCACGACGACGAACACTGTCCCGTGCTCAACACCCCGGATTCGCCAGACGACTGCCGCGATGGACAGTGCCCGGCTTTCGAGGAACAGGGTGTCGAGATCGGGCGCATGACCTTCTACCGGATCCGCCTCGACCAGGGGATGAATGCCTGGTGGGCGATGGAGGAGGAGTCCCAGGAGCTCTACGAGATCGCCACCGTCCTCCTTGACCAGGAAACCGGCTACTTCACCGACGAAGTCGATCAGCAGCTCGAATACGTGGGCACGGACCTCCTGGTCATGGACCGCGTGGTCCTCGACAGCGAATGGAGAGGACGCGGCCTCGGCTCCGTCCTCGCAGCCGAGGCCGTCAACCGGCTTGCCCCAGGCTGCCGCGCCGTGGCCTGCTCTCCAGGGATCTCCGACCACGAGGACGGCTGGAAACCCGATGAGGGCGAATGGAACCAGGTGACTGCGAAGATCGCCGCAGCCTGGGAGAAGGTCGGCTTCACCCTCTTCAAGGACAACGTCTACCTTCTCAGCCCCGCCACGGTGGTTCCCGAGGAGCGGCGGGCAGCCCTCCGAACCGAATTCAAGAGCCTGTGCGCCGCATGGCGGGAATCCGCCCTCACCGCCCAGGATCACCCCCACGCCTAGACGCGGATCCTGCGGGGGCCGCCTCACCGGTCAGGGCGTCTTCAACCCCCGTCTCCGGGGTGGGTGGTGCCGGGCGTCGGCGTCGGTAGCGGCGCTGGCCGCGAGGTCCTCAGAACAGCGGCTTGGCGGCCCGCCGCCTCCCCGTCCACGGGCCTCGTGGCGACCGCGCATCAGCCGCATCGCCCGGTAGCGTCACCATCAACCGCCTGAACTGGGAGGATCACGTGCACCCCATGTCCCTGACCGCGATCGCCGCCGTCACCGGCGGCCGACTCGCAGATGTCCTCGACCCCGAAGCCCAGGTCACCCAGCAGGCCGTGTTCGACTCCCGCGACGCCGTACCAGGATCACTGTTCATCGCGCTTCAGGGAGCGCACGCCGACGGACACGCCTACGCCGAGGCCGCCGCCAACCAGGGCGCCACCGCAGCCCTGGTCACCCGGCCCGTCGGTGTGCCCGCGATCGTCGTCGACGACGTGCTCACCGCCTTCGGACGACTCGGACATGCCCTCCGCCGCGACGCGCTCAGCACCGTGCGGATCGTCGCCATCACCGGATCCGCCGGCAAGACCAGCACCAAGGACCTCGTCGCCCAGGCACTGCCCGGAAGCGTCGTTGCCACCCCCCAGTCCTTCAACAACGAGATCGGCCTGCCCCTCACGGTCACCATGGCGAAGCCCGACACGGACTACCTCGTGCTCGAGATGGGCGCCCGCCACATCGGCGACATCCGCGATCTCACCCACATCGCCCCACCGGACATCAGCGTCATCACCAACGTCGGCACCGCCCACCTCGGCGAGTTCGGCAGCCGCGACAACATCGCCCAGGCCAAGGGCGAGATCGTCGAAGGACTCTCCCGAGGCGGGCTGGCAGTCCTGAACGCCGACGACGACTACATCGAGCATATGAAGGACCGTGCCACCGAAAGGGTCGTCACGTACGGCCTGAGCGAGCAGGCCGACATCCGCGCCGTCGACGTCCATCTCGACGCACAGGGCCGCGCCTCCTACGCCCTCACCACCCCCGAGGGCACTGCCCGAGTCCACCTCCTGTTCCTCGGCGAGGAACAGGTCCACAACAGCCTGGCCGCGGCCGCCGTCGCCCGCGAAGCCGGACTCGACGTCGACCAGATCGCCGCTCGCCTCTCCCAGGCCCTCCCACGCTCCCGGTGGCGGATGGAGACGACCACACGTCCCGACGGCGTCACGATCGTCAACGACGCCTACAACGCCAACCCGGACTCGATGCGCCACTCCTTGAGCACGCTGGCCGCCATGACCGGCCGCCACGATCAGCGCTCCGTCGTCGTCCTCGGCCGGATGAACGAGCTCGGAGCCGACGCACGCTCCGCGCACCAAGAGATCGGCCGATACGCCGCCGAACTCGGCCTGGACCAGATCATCCTCGTGGGCGGCACGGAAGCCGGATGGATCCACGAGGCCGCCCGGGACGCCGGGGCGAACGCCGTGCACCTGCGCGACCAGGCGAGGGCGCTGGCCTTCCTGCGCTCCACGCTCCGCGCCGGCGACGCCGTCCTGGTCAAGGCATCCCGCGGAGTAGAACTGCAACAGCTCGCTCAGGCACTGCTTCAGCCGGACCCAGAGCCCGCCGCCTAGGCCCGCGGCCGGGCCGGCCCCTCCCGGCAGCTTCACCGAGCCCGCGTACGCGTGGCCTTGCCCATTGCGCCGAATCCGGTACCCCCGGCGAGGTAGGGCGTGATCCGGCCACCTGAGCCATCACGCCCTCGGCGGCGATCACCGCGGCGGTAGCGTGATCAGCAAGGTTCCGGCCGCCACGGCCCGACAAGGGGGAGGACAGCTCGCATGAGCAGGCACGCCACCGCGTACGTGAACAGCCTCGGCATCTCCGACGCGACCGCCCGCACCGTCCTGCTGCTCCTGGCCGAACGCACCGACGCACCAGGTGATCCCCGCCGTCCCGAGGACGTTCCCGACATCATGGGCCTGGATCTCCAGGCGTCCGACGTCCCCGCGCTCGCCGCCCTGGCCGGGCTTGATCCGGAGGAGTTCCGCCGGCAGCTGCGCGGGCTGAAGCAGCACGTGAAGATGGACGTCCTCGAGCACACCGACGGCGTGTGGGAGATCGTCTACGGACCGTCCTACACCCGGCCCCCCAGACCGCGGCTCGCCGAGCCCGACCTGACCCAGGGCGGCCCGCACCCGTTCTGGCTTCCCGGCTGGGAGAAGTACAGCACCTGGGGCTACGAGCAGGGCCCTGGCGGGCACCAGCACCTGTACGCGCAGTTGATCCCCAACCAGGACGGCCCCGACGCGCAGCCGCGTATCTGGATCACCCCGCCCCGGCACACGGTGCAGAGCGTCGACGAGCTCGCCGAGGCCATTGCCGAGGCCCTCGTGCCTTACCAGCCGGTCCGGATGCCGGGCGTACTGATCAAGACGTGGCTGACTCGACCGCCGCTGTCCGCCTAGCGGCGGCTCCAGCACTGTGGCAGCGAGCGTACGGCCCCTGAATTTCGCCATTGTGTGGCAATGCGGGCCACTGGATGTGTCCCCGGCCGTTTCCACAGGTGACAGGCCATTCAGTACGCACCCGTTGCTGAGTACGGCGGGGTTCGCAGCGGTGGCTGCACGCGGACTACGACAGCCGTCTGCCCAGGTCAGCGGACACAGGCAAACGGGCGCATGGGCGCCCGCCCCTCCGATGCTCGTGGCCGGATGGGGCCCTGACCGGGCCCGATTCCGTGATGGGCCATCAAGTTCTGTCAGTACCCGCTGCTACACCGATCTCTTGGGACGGGCGCTGCATCACCGGCAGGCTCGCTGATCATCATTCGGGGGTGTGGTGTTCAACGAAGACGGGTCGCTCGACCCGCTTTTGAAGTTCCTGCTGTACGTCGTTCTCGCGTTGGCCATCGGCAAAATGCTCTGGAAGTGGCTCACCGAGGACGTCAGCCGGTGGATCACAGTGGACCTGTGGAATCTGATAGCAGACCACCCGTGGTGGACCGCGCTGACCGTCGCCGGCGGACTGGGCGTGCTCATCCTGGCCGGCAGGGTCCTGTCCTTCTTCCTCGACGCCCACGCCTACGGCGGCTCCCACTACGCATCCGACGCGACGACGGACGATGAGCCCGACCCGGACCTGCTGACCTACAAGATGAAGCAGCTCTCCTCAATGACCGCCACGGGCTTCGAGCAGGCGTGCGCCGACCTCCTGGCCCGTGACGGATTCCGCAGCCCCCGCCGGGTCGGCGGTGCCGGAGACCTCGGCGTTGACGTCACCGCACGGGACGACGAAGACCGTCTCCTGATCCTGCAGTGCAAGCAGTACTCCAACCCCGTCGGCTCAGGCCACGTGCAGCAGTTCAACGGCACAGCGCGACCGCACCACGGGGCAGACCTCCCGATCATGATCGGCCTCAACGGCTTCACCGAACCAGCCATCAAGTTCGCCCAGCACCACCAGCTCATCCTCATGGGCCGCGCCGAGCTGAAGAAGTGGGCCCATGGCCGGCACCTGTACGACGTCCTCGGCATCCAGAGCGCGACCCAATGACCGCTCCTTCAGGGATCCGAGGACACGCCCCCGGATGACGGTGGCCTACTCGCCCTTGGGCTCGCCTGCGGCCAGCCTGGGAGCTATCCGGGCACACCGTGCCGCGTACGCTGCCAAGTGCTGCCTTTCGAAATCTTCGGCATCCCAGTCCTCGGTCCGGACGTCTCCGCCCGGCCAGATGTACGCCAGTCCCGATCCGCCCGTGGACAACGCGACTTCGCGCAGGTCATACCGCTCGTCCTCGAACGCGTCAAGGATGCGCCACTCGTCGCTGCTCAGATCGGTCAGGGCTACGCCGGGTGCCGAGCTTCCGTTGGCGCAGACGATGAGGCCCGGGTAAACCCGGCCCTGCAGCGCGGCCGCGCGATAGCCGGGAGCAGATGCCGGAACCCGCTCGGGTATCCGGCCCAGCAGCGCCTGGAGCACGTCACCGAACCGGAGAGTTCCGTAGCAGAACAGCACGTTGGGGCCTTGCGCGAAGCGGGCCAGGCGGGGTGAAGTGACGGACACTAGGACTGATACTCCTCATCGACTGTCGAGGACACAGGCGAGTCAGGCCGTTGACCAGAGCTCTCGATGCGGCCTCGGATGGTTTCTGCCTCCATCATGTCCGCCGCCGCCACTCACCGAGGCGTCGTCCGGCGGCGAGTGCATGCGGCGGCGGTGGCGGGAGGCGATATCGCGCAGTTCGGCGCCGAGCCTTTCAGGGCCGAGCAGCATCAGGGGGTGGGCGGCGCTGAGGCTGCGGGCCCGCTGCCACAGCCCGACTGTCGGCACCTGGAAGGGGAGGACGCCGATGCCGTGGTCGGTGAAGGGGAGAGGGTCGAGATAGGTCAGCCCGCCGGTCCCGCACAGGTAGGCGCCGGCGCCGGTTGTGGCGGCCAGGTCGGCCAGCCGCTGGGAGCGTCCGGGGCGGGCGGCCAAGCGGCTGCTGGAGAAGATGTGGCCTTGCCAGCCGAGGAGATCGAGCAGGACGCGGGTGGACATCTCGGCGACCGTCGCGGTCCGCCCGGTGGCGAAGGCGTCCAGCACTGGACCCAGGGCCCGGGCGAGGGACGGCCAGTGGGGGCTGTTCCCGTAGTGCTGCCGCAGCATGCCCCTGGTCCTGCGGCGTGCGCGAACCGCATCGTCGATCAGCACGTCGCGGATGAGGGTGGGCCGCCCGTCGGGCAGGTGGGCGGGGATGGTGAGCCACTGCTGCCGGGCTGGGTCATCGAGGGCGGCGAGGCGGGCCCGGTGCTGGTAGTCGCGGCGGGCGAACTGCACGTCGTCGAGGACGATCCAGTAGTCCGCCGCGAACAGCTTGGCCAATGTGGTCAGCCGGGGAAAAAGGTTCGGCTGGTGGATTACGCACAGCCCGCCCGGGGCGAGCAGATCACGAGGTGATGAGGCGGCTGGTGAAGCCGTCACGGTTGAGGGACTCGTACGCGCCATGCACGTCCTCCGGGACCTCCTGCTCGATGGCGAAGCCGAGCTTCGGATACTCGATGATCCGCTGGAGGTCGCCGACGAGCATGTCCAGGACGAGCTTCTCGTCGCCGATGGACTTCAGGTAGTCGTCGAACTCCAGTGGCTCCGATGCGCAGAGGATCTCGACGTCCGGCCACAGCTTGCGGGCGGTCGCGAACGACCGCCGCTCCATGTAGGGCTTGGAGACCAGCAGCACCGTCGTGGGGCGGATGCCGGCGGCGGCGAGGACCTCTCGTGAGAGGGTGATGTTCTGCCCGGTGTTGCTTGCGGTCGGCTCCAGCAGGATCGCCTCGGCGGGGACGCCGAGTTCGATGGCGTGTTCACGGAAGTGGACTGCTTCGCCGCGCGGGAAGACCTTGGCGGTGGTGGGGCTGTTGCCGCCGGTGAACACCACGGCGGGGAAGAGCCCGGTGCGATACAGCTCGGCGCAGTGGGCGGCGACGCCGAGGTCGTGGCTGCCCAGGCCGATGGCCGCGTCGACGGGCCGCGGCTCGTGGTGCATCTGGTGGTAGTCCCAGATCAGCTTGGCCTGGTGCCACTGGTTCTCGGTGATGGCCTGCTGCTCGTTGCTCACGCGTTTGTCTCCCTGGTCACCGCTGCCGGGGGCCGGTCGGCCCCTCGCTCATGGCCTTGATGCCCTCGATGCTGCGCAGTTGGTGTACAAGTCCGTACTGCGCGGCCGTCCGGGCGGCCGCATCGAGGACGAGGAGTCCATCATCCCGGGTCCCGGAGTCGGAGAGCAGGATGTGGCCGTGAGCGGTGTCCAGCCGCACGCGTTGCATGGGTGTTTCCGTGGTCCCGCTGCTGCGGGCGATGTCGATGAAGTGCAGGGCCTGGGTGAGGTCGCCGGCGCCGCGGCGGGCGAGGGCGAGTTTCTGGTGGGCCACCGACCAGTCGTCGGGCTCCTGGAGGTCTTCGAAGTCGCGGGTGGCGGCCAGCATGACGCGGGTCGCGTAGTCGTGGCGGCCGTCCTTGCTCAGGGCGGTGCCCACCCACAGCCGCGCGCGGGCGCGGTCGCGGTGGGACAGCCGGTCGTCGACGGCGAGATCTTCGTAGGTGCGGGCGGCGGTCTCCAGCTCTCCGGACATCTCCGCGACGACCGCGAGGGACAGGTCGAGCTGGGCGACGCGGCGGGGAATGTCGAGCCGGCTGAAGACCGCGCGGGCTGCGGCATAGGAGTACTGGGCGGAGATCGGACCGAGGACTGCGCCTTGGTCCCGCCTGAGGTCGCCGAGCATGGCGGTCGAGCGGGCGAAGAGATACAGGCCCTTGTCGTCCAGCTCGCAGGCCTTGAACCGGCCGAGCCAGCGGCCGAGGAGACTGTCGGCGAAGACGAAGTCCTGCCGGGACAGGGCGACCACGGCCCGGTCCAGGTCGTCGGCCCACGACTCGTATTCCCAGGCTCTTGGGCCCGCGGTGGTGACACGCCGTAGACCGGCGTTCTGCAGCGGGCTGGTCATCTCGGACAGATGTGTCTCGAACCTCAGATGGACGGCGGCGTCCGCCCGGCCGAGGGCGGTATCGAGGATGGCCTGAGTGTCGGGTCGGGGCGCGGTGTTGGCGAGCTTGCTCTCCCACTTGGAGACGGTCGCGACGGCGAGGCCGAGCTGCTGGGCGTAGGCCCGCACGCTCAGTCTCAGGGCGAGCCGAAGGGCCTTGGCCTCCAGGCCGGTCCAGTGGTGCACGGTCGCCACGCCTCACTCCCTTCCACTGGTCATGGAAGCAGACGGCTGTGGGCGGCGGCACGGAAGTGGAACGGAAGTAGAACAGGCGGTGGTTGGCGCGGAGTTGTGATGCATCCACCATCAAGAACGTCATCAATTTGTCGAGCGCCTTGGACGGTCCCCGGCATGGAACCCCTCACGGAGCATCGCCAGGTCAGCGCCCCGGTGGTGTACGGATTCCTGCGGCTGGTAGGGGTCTCCGCGGCCCGGCAGGAGGCGCTGACAATGTCGCTCGCCGAGTACTGCCGCAGCCACGAGCTCCAGCTGTCCGGCCTCTTCACCGACCGCGACGCGGCACCGGGACCATCGTCGTCGGCTTTCACCGGCTTGCTGGACGTGCTCGCACTGCCCGACGTCTACGGCGTGGTCGCCCCCGCCCTCTCGCACCTGGGACCCAAGGCCATAGCCGCCGACCGCGGGCGGCGCATCGAAGCCGCCGGTTCCCGGCTGCTGCTGATGCGCCGCCCATGTCCCGCCCACCCATCCGTCTCCCGCAGCGCGCCGGCCCGACGCCGCCCCGGAACCCCCCGCGTCCTGGGCGCCGGGTGATGAGAGCCACGATGACCGAAACGACCCAGCGCTTCTTCGACGCCCGGCCCGAGTCGGTCCGCCAGGCACGCGCCTTCACCGCCGAAGTCCTCACCGGCTGGGGCCTTCTGGACCGTGCCGAGGACATCCGCCTGTGCGTCTCAGAACTCGCAACGAACGCCCTGGTCCACGGCACCACCCCCGGCCGCGGCTTCCTGGTCAAACTGGACCTCGATGAGGAAGAGGAAGCCGTCCGCCTCGAAGTACACGACAGCCGTTGCCAGCCGCCCCAGGCGCGCCAAGCCGCGGACACGGACTCGTCCGGGCGCGGACTGACTCTGGTCGACGCGCTCGCCGACGGCTGGGGCGTCAAGGACCGCACCCCGGTTGGGAAGATCGTCTGGACTTGCTTCAAGGCCCCCGGAGGGACAACAGCATGAGCGTCATCCTTCCGGCCGATCCCGGCCTGCGGCTGCTGGTCTCCCTCGCCGCCTGGACCTGGCCCGGCACCGGAGCGGACGGCCGCGACGTCGGGCACATCCTGATCACCCATTCCCCTGCCCTGACGGGTCTGAGTACCGCCGAGACGGTCGAGGCCCGGATGCGGCGTCTGTCCGACAGCCTCGGCTCTCTGGCCAGCGCCCGGGAGGTCGTCCCGGACCTCGGCCGCTGCCTGCAGATCGTCGGCGACCACGTGCTGCTGCACATATCCGGCGCGTCCCGTCAGCTACGGCTCCCAACCCGCCGGTCCTGGACGGAGCTGGCTGCCCGTCACGGCGAAGCGGTTCTCCTGCTCGGGCTGGACCCGCTGCCGCAGTCCGCCGACGCCGCGCGCATCGACTCCTACCTGGACACCGCGCTCGCGGCCGACCGGCTCCGGTTCGGACGAGCCCGCACCCGATGAACCCCGGGTCTTCTGAAGCGCTCAGTTGTTGGGGGCGTGCGCCACGGTGGTGTGCGCCCTGCCGGAACCCGGGTGGTCGGCCGTACGGTCGTCTCGGTGTCCTGGTACCCGGCCGGGCGCGAGGAGGGCGGAACGGGATGGACCGGCGGAGCATATTGGGCGCGGGGGCGGCGCTAGGGACCGCGGTCGTCGTACGGCCGGCCGCAGCGTGGGCCGACGATGCCCCAACAGCAGTGTCGGACGCCGAGCTCGGCGCGGCCCGCGCGCTATTCGTCGTCGGCGCCTACGACCGCCTCGGCCGGCTCATGCCGCTGCTTCTGACCGGCGCCGAGCACGGCGTCCGGACGGGCCCGGCCGGCGCTGCCAGGGCGGCAGAGGTGTGGGTGCTGGCGGCGCAGCTGGCCGTCAAGCAGGGCCGCACCCCGGCCGCCGGCGCGTACGCGGGCCTGGCTGGCGCTGCGGCCCGCCGCTCGGGCGACGCCCTCGTGCTGGCCGCCTCGGCTCGCGCGGCCGCCACTCCTCTGCGTCGCACCGGCCGTACCCGAGAGGCCCTCGTCCTGCTCCAGGAGGCACACGCACACCTGACGGTCAGCTCCCGGCCCGCTGCGGCCGCGCTGGATGCAGCCGGAATGGTGGCGCTCACCGCTGCCTACACCGCCGCCCAGGCCCATCTACCCGTCATCGCCAGGGACTTCGCGGACAACGCCGAGCAGACGGCCCTGAGAATCGCCCACAGCCCGCACACTGCTGACGGTCCCCGGGAACTGTCCGCCGGCCAGTGCGTCTTATACCGGATCGGGATCGAACGCCACCTCGGCGACGTCGACGGCGCTCTCGCCCACGCCCGCCGCCTGGACCCCGGGCAACTGCTCACGGCCGAGCGCCGGGCCCGTGCCGCCACCGACACCGCCCGCGCCCTGCTCGACGTCGGCGACATGGCCAGCGCTTTCGCTCAGCTGCGCCTGGTCGAACTCGCCGCGCCCGGCGAGGCGCGCCGCCCCTCGGTGCGCGCGCTGGCGACCAGAATCGCGGCCGACCGGCCTGGCCTACCGGGCCTTGCCGCCTACACCCGCCGCACCGCCCCGGACACGAGCAGACCGGCGTGGTAGACGGACGGACCGGGCACCACTTCCGGACGGACGACCACCAGGCCGGGGCGGCATCAGCCAGCTGTACTACGGCAGCCTGCTCGTCCCGCTGCCGATGTGCTCGGACGTGACCGCTCGGTTCATGAGCCGTTTGACGGCCTCGGCGGCGGTGAGGCCGCCCTGGATGATGTCGACGACGGCTTCGGTGACGGGCATCTCCACGCTATGCCGCCGGGCAAGACCCAGGATTGCCTGGGAGGATGCCACGCCTTCGGCGGTCTGCCGGGTGGCGATGGTCGCTTCGGCAACGCTCATACCGCGTCCGAGGTGCTCACCGAAGGTCCGGTTGCGGGATAGGCCGGAGGCGCAGGTGGCGAGCAGGTCTCCGGCCCCGGCAAGGCCGGTGAAGGTGAGGGGGTCGGCACCCAGCGCGACGCCGAGGCGGGTGACTTCGGCGAGGCCACGGGTCATCAGCAGAGCACGGGAGTTGTCGCCCAGGCCCAGGCCGGCTGTGAGACCGACGGCGAGGGCGATGACGTTCTTCACCGCCCCGCCGAGCTCGCAGCCGATCACGTCAACGGTGGTGTAGGGGCGGAAGTAGCCAGTGGCGCACGCCTGCTGAAGGGTCTCGGCGACGCTGTGGTCGGGGCAGGCGACGACCGAGGTGGCGGGCCGACGGTTGGCGACCTCGCGGGCGAGGTTGGGGCCGGAGATGACGGCGACCCGCTCCTTGGACAGACCGGTCACCTCGGTGATGACCTCACTCATCCGCAGCCCGGTGTCCGTCTCGATGCCCTTCATCAGACTCGCGACCACCGTTTGTTGCCCGATCAGCGGAGCCCAGGCGGTGAGGCTGGCACGCAGTGCCTGCGCCGGAATGGGCACCACTACGCATTCGGCGCCCTTCACGGCAAGGGCGACGTCGCCGGTCGCCTTCAGCCCCCGCGGCAGAGCGATACCGGGCAGGTAAGCCGGGTTCTCCCGGCGGGTGTTGATCGCCTCGACGATCTCGGCACGGCGGCCGTGCACCACAACGTTGTTCCCGGCGTCGGCGAGGACGGCCGCGAATGCGGTGCCCCATGACCCGGCTGAGAGCATGGCAACCCGCACTCCCACGCCCTTCCATGTCACGCTAGATGGTCCTCGCCCTGGGCGAACGTCGCTTACGACGGCACGGTAGCGGAGTCCGGCACTCGCGGGGTTCGGGACACCCGAACGAGTACGGTGCTCTCTCCACAGTGGTAGGGGTGAGGGCCGTCGAAGGTTACGCCCTATCAGGCGCATTGGGTCCAACAGAGGTAGCGCCTTGGGCTGGGGCGACGCGTACGAAGTTGCTGCGTCCGGTGACCGGGTTCAGCACCGCGACCTTCAGCGGGGCCCGGGCTGCGGCTTGGACGCGAGAGAGCCAGGTTTGATTCGGTACCAGGATTGTCAGGTCCTTCGGCCATTCCGCGAGCGCTCCGGGATCTGGGCATATGACTCCAGCAAGATTGAATCCGCCATTCTCCCACCTTGGCCGGGCGTAGACGAGCAGCCCGTTGCCGTGAGCGGGGCTCAGGTCTCCGTATTTGATCGCCTTGCCCGAGGCAGAGCGGACCATCTGCGTGAAGACCTGCCACACCGTGGCGTCCAGGCCCGTTCGCTCGAAGAAGCCCGTCAGGCGCTGTACTTCCGCCTCCCACTCCCGCGCCCGCTCCTGTGCGCGACGCTCCGCGTCCCGGCGGTACTGCTCGGCAGCGGCGGCCCGCTGCTCGGCCTCCTGGCGGCGACGCTCGGCGGCAGCAGCCTGCTCGACGGCCTCGGCTTCCGCCTCCATCCGGGCGCGAGCGAGGGCCAGGTCCTCGTACGCCGGCGCCGTCCACCACACCGTGCCGTTCGGGCCGGTGTGGGCGCGCACCCGCCCGTCGAGGATCCACTTGACCGCGTCGCTGAGCGGGCAGGTGATGTGCTCCCACTTCGCCTTCGCCGTCAGCGTGCGCGGTGCCCAGGTGTAGCGCGCCACCCCGTGCCGCACCGTCCAGGACTCCCCCCGTTTCCGCGGGGAGCGCACCCGCAGCGAGGGCACGATGCGCTCCCAGGGCCGCTCCTCCAGGGCGACCCAGCACACCGCCACTCCGTCCTGCGCGTAGCGGTCCGTGCGCATCCGCGCCTCGTCCGGCGTCATGGGCGATAACTGCGCCTCCAGCGCCATGAAGGGATGGTCGCGCTCGTCGAAGACCATCACGTCGGCCCGCCAGTTCCGGGCCTCACTGCTGACCTCCAGCTCCGCCCGCCACCCCGCCGCCCGAGCAGCCGTGGCCAGCTCCAGCTTCAGCAGGTGGTGCTCCGGCGATTCGTTCGCCAGCGCGCAGTCCGGCGGCCGCACCTGGTGGTAGAAGTGCCGGGCGCTGTACGGGGAGACCCGAGCGAAGACCCGACCCCGGCACTCCGGGCACGCCAGCACCAGACCTTTGACGCGATGGACGTCCGCCCAGGCACGTTCGCACCCGAGATCGTTCAGCGACGCGTCCAGCCGGCCCCAATCCGGGTGTACGGCGGTGTATCCCATCGGCTCCCCCTTGTGCGCCCACGGCCCAGCGTCCCCACGCCGAGACGGCACCACGCCGGATCCAGGAGAACGGCGGGAACTGAGCGCTGCCCGCCGCTTCTGGCCAGCGCCGGTTGGGCCTGTTGCCCCTGACAGGACCGAGCCCGTCAGCCGGCTCCCGGCTAGAGTCACGCGAAGGGGGCCGGAGCCACTGGCATTGGCTCCGGCCCCCGTCCCGTGTCGGGTGAGGACGGTCAGTCGGTTTCTTCGTGCGGTTCGAGGAGGGCGAAGTACGTCTCGCGCTGCTGCTCGGTCAGCTCGCCGTCGAGCGAGAGCGCGGAACGCAGCGCGCTCAGCGTGTCCGCCGCCGGCATGTTCCACGTCCTGTGGGCCTGGCGCTGGATCTCCCCAATGGTGGCGTACGCCTCGCCGGGGAAACACCGGATGTACCAGTCGAGCGTCTTGCCCACCGACGGCGTCAGGTTGAAGTGCCACCACTCGGGGGACGCCTCGGCGTCCTTGTCGCCGTCCTCGGTGCCGGCGAACATCTCGGCGGTCTCGGCAAAGTCGAACAGTACCGCGGCCCGCACGGTACGCCCGAGGTGCTCGGTGGGGACGATCTGGTCGAGGCCGGCCGCTACCGACCAGGCGAGTTCGCCCGCGATCTGGGCGACGGACTCCTTGTTGCGGTGGCGCAGCACCCACCGCTTTCGCATGTCGGGCCGGTCGTACAGCGCGTGCTGGAAGTCGGCGGTGAACCGGTCGCGCACCTCGGCCGCGCCGGGTGAGAGGCTGTCGCGGTCGCCGGCGGACATTGCCTCCCCGACGCCCGTGTAGGAGCGCTTGCGGGCCTCCACCCAGTCCTGGGCCACCGCACGGGCCCACTGGTCGCGGCCGCCGACGGTGGCCTGCGGCAGCGGCACCTCGCTGTTGCCGCGCGAGATGTAAGCCCGCAGCGTCGAGGCGGTGATGCCGCCGAGCTCGGCCATCTCCGGGGCTCCGATCAGCTGCGCCGCCGTCAGCTCCGGGCTGGCGACGTCGACCACGCACCGCTCCAGCGGCAGCGCGCCCTCGCGCTCCTGATGGTGCTGGGCCCAGAGCGCGAGGTAGTCGAGCCAGTTGTCCGGCCGTTCGGCCTCGCGATCGAAGGCTGCGACCTTGCCGATGTACGCCAGGTTCGGTTGGGCCCGGCCGTCGAGCATGTCGGCGGCGCTGACGGTGGCGGCCGCGCGGGCCTTGCGTCGCTCGTAGTCCTGGGTGACGGGGTCCCAGACCTGTCCGGGCCGGTACCAGGTGGTGCCGTCCCACCAGTAGCCGCCGGCGCGGAACAGCAGTGTCTCGCCGTCCCAGTCGGTGTGCAGGGAGGAGGTGTCGCCGTCGCTCAGCAGCAGCACGGTCCGGCCGTGTTCGGGGTGGTAGCGCACCGCCCAGCCGAGGGTGTTGTCGAGCGGGTCGGTGGTGAAGGCACGCCAGCCGCCGTCGGGGCGGTTCTTGTCGAAGCGGCCCCACATGCCCGGGCCCCGGTTGCGGCCCACGGCCTCGATAGCCTCGGGGCCGTCGTCGAGCGGGATGTGGGAGTCGTCGATGAAGGGCAGGCCCGGCACCGGGTGGTCGGTGCGCAGGCCGTTGGCGAGCGGACGAATGTGACTCAAGGCTGATTCCTCGTTTCACTCCGAGTGCTGCACGCTTCGTGCAGCACTGACCTACTCCCCTTATACATGTATGCCAACCCTCTTTGTGCAACGAAAATCGGCCAACCTCCTTCCGGGTGTCCGTGGATCGCGGACGAGGGTGATCACGTCGGATAGCTTCACTCCTTATCCGACGCGACAGAACGGGACATGACGACCCGTCGCCACCGTGTCCGACCGGAGGGGAAACCACACCGTGATGCTCGACCGCTCCACCGTCCCGGCCATCCCGGAAGACCGGGCATTCACCGTCGACCAGCTCACCCCGCAGGACTACGCCGCCGTCTGCACGTTCCTGGGCGACCGTCTGCGCGAGCTGGTCGACAGCGGCCAGCAGGCCGCCGCACGGGCGATCGACGAGGCTCTGTCCGTCCAGACGGACACCCTCGGACCGAACTTCCAGTGGGAGGCCGACTACCCCCACGAGCCGGTGCCCGACAACTGGCTGAGCGAGCGGATGAGCGCCTGGAACCACCTCGTCTGCGTGCTGTGGGCGGGGTGGCAGGACGCCGAGGGCTACGACCGCACCCGCTGGACGCTGGTCTCATCGCCCCGCCCGGCAGCAGCCGCGACGGAGACTCCGTGAGCACGGCCGCCGATATCGCGCTGCCGCCCGCCGAGGACGATCTCGGCGGGCGGCAGCCCGCTGCGCCGCTGGACCCGGCGGCCGCCGAGCGCCAGGAGCTCATCGAGCGGTGGGCCGAACGCCGCCTGGCCGAGGACCTGGCCGACGCCGTCGCCGCCGAGACCACCCCGGACAACCTCGCCCGCCTGCCGGAGCTGGAGGGCTCCCGGGGCGCGCTGGTGGCGTTCGTGACGTGGATGATGCGCGAGGGCCAGCAGAACGGAAGGGCTACGCCCCTGTTCAGTCTCCACACACCTGGCGGCCGCCGTTGTCGGGCTGCGCCAGCGCGGCGCGAAGGTCGAACTCGATCCTGACGACCCGAACCAGTCCGACCTGACCAAGCCGCTGTACCTGATGTCGATGTGCCCGTCGGGCAACGCCACCACCGAAGACTTCGACGACGGCCTCGCGGACTGCTCCACCGAAGCCGTACGCGTCACTGAGATCGGACAGCGCTGGCGCGCCCAGCTCGGGCCGCGCGGCGAATCTCGCTCAGAGGGGGGCGTGACCGGCCACCTGGTTCATCATGCCCATGAAGGCGATCACCACGGCGTTGCGCCGTACGGATCGTGCAGCTGACCGCCAGCCAGAAGGATCGGGGCTCTCGACGAAGCGGTCAGCTAGCTGCGCGGAGGGTGTCCAGGAGGTCCGAGACGTTGGCAGTCCTCGCATGTGGTGCGAATTGGGGTTCGAGGTCCCGGACCATGGCAATGCAGCGAGGGGCGTTGATCCGGTGTGCTAGGGAGAGTGAAGTGGCCGCTGCTGCTGCGGCTTGTTCCGGGTCGCCGGCGCGAAGGTAGTTTTCCGCCTCGTAGGTCAGGAACACGGCCCGCGTCTTGTTACGGGCGGGCGGTAGGACTGCGATGCCTTCGGTGATGAGCCGGTGTGCCTGCTTGGTGTTGCCGAGTTCTGCCAGGCAGCGGCCGGAGTCCACGGCGAGGTCCGCGGGACTCATCCAGGAGCACCAACGCGGTGCCGCATCGGTTGCCGAGTTCAGGGACTTCTCGGCCTGGGCGAGGTCGCGGTAACAAGCCCTGGACTCCTGAAGCATGGCGTGGGCTCGTGCTTTGCGCAGGAACAGCAGGGACCGGGCGGTCGGGTTGGTGGTGCGGGAGAGAGCGTGTTCCAGGCCTTCGGCGGCGGCTCGGGGCTGGCCGAGCCAGATGTTCTGGTAGGCGATGTCCGAGAGTGCGCCAGCTCCCATATCGGTGTCACCGGCCTGGTGGGCGGCGTGGACGGCGGCGTGCCAATGCCGGTTGGCCGCGGCGTGGTGCTCGTGGTCGAAGCGGTGCCAGCCGATGGTCTGGCTGAGGCCGGCGGCGAGTGCGTGCAGCCGGGTCTCCAGGTTGCTGCTGTAGCTGCCGTGTTCGAGGAGATCGACGACGGTCGTCAGGTGCCCGTCCAACAGGGCGCCGGTGTGCTGGCGGTGTGCGGTCGGCAGGCTGTTGAGATCGCGGGCGGCCTTCTCCAGCCAGTCTACGAACGTGGGGTCCACCGGCCGCCCGTTGGTTGCGCCAGCGGCCAGGGCTGGGTCGATCGTGGCCCACTGAAGTGCGAGTGCGCTGAGGGCGGCCGGTGTGTAGGTCAGGAAGGTGCGACGGTCGACGGCCATCTGCGCGGCCTTTCTCAGGACGGTGACGGTGAGCCCGGTGCCGAGGGGAGCGGGCGTTTCCTGGCCGGGCAGCCAGTGCGGCCAGCCCAGAGCGGTCACGCGGTCATGCGGGACGTCGAAGACGTCTGCCAGAAGGTCTTGGGAGAATTCGTCCGGCGTGACGCTCGTCTCCCACAGGGAAACGCGTTGGCGGCTGGTGCCTGCCCGGCGGTCGCGGCGGCGCGCTGCTTCCTTCACGCGCCGGGCGAGCTCCGTCTGGGACCAACCGTGCAGCCACCGCGCGTACGCCAGAGGATGCCGGATGAGTTCGTCCATCACCTCATCGAAGCATCCGTGCCTGGTCCGCCGCGCCGTTTTGCCCTTGGCGGGATGACAGGGAGATGACATGCGAACACTGGTGCGAACAGGGCTCGTTGGCCTGTAATCGGCTCGGTGGCACGGCCGTGCGGATGGTCCGCGACGGTGTTCCGGCGGGGAGGGCAGGGCTGATGGTTGCTGACGTTGTGCACATTGATCGCGCGGCAGGGCCCACTGGGCGGGATGTCCACGGTGCTCTTCAGCTGGACGGCATCTCGTTGCGCGTCCTGACGCCGAACGCCGAGGTGCTCCAGGCCGTCGTGGGCATGCTCGTCCCGGCCTGCTCCGTGGCCGAGCCGACTGCGGCGGTGCAGTGGACGCTGAGGGTGGAAGAGCACCACACGAGAGCGGGAGCCGGTGCTGGGGGCGATCTGTTCCAGGGCCGGCTGTTCCTCGAACTTCCCTACGGGGGACGCCGCCTGGCCGTGGTGGGCATGGACGACGGTGTGATGCGTCTGGTGGCGGCCTACCGCCGGGGCGCGCTGCCGGTGGTGATGGAGGTCGACGCGCGGCAGCAGGTGACGCGGTTACTGGTGACGCCGGGCGACGCGGTCGGGCTGCGGTGGGCGGATTACCTGGCGAGGGTGTTCTTCGCGTCCCGATTGCTGGGATCGGGGTGGCGGATGCTGCATGCCTCGGCCGTCGCCGTCGACGGCAGTGCGCTGGTGATGCTGGCGGGCAGGCACGGGGGCAAGTCGACGCTTGCTCACCGGGCAGTGCGGGACCTGGGAGCACAGTTCCTCGCGGACGACCTGGTGCTGATCGGCCCGGGCGGGACGGTGGTCGGGTGGCCTACCCGCGTCGCGGTCCCCGCGCAACTCGCCGGTGATTGCGATGGCCGGCGCGAGCGCCGGGTCGTGGCCGGTGTGGTGCGCGAACGGGTGCTGTTCACTCCGGCGCAGCACCGTGCGACGCTCGGCGTCGAGTACTCGCCGCCTGTTCCCCTGGGCGCCGTCGTGATCGTGGAGGGCAGCGGAGCGGCTGAGGCGGGAGTCCGGGCGGAGGCCGCGGACGCGCAGACGCTGGATCGGGCAGTGGCCGGGGCGGCGGACGTGCCGCAGCAACTGCTGTACGTGAGTGATCCGCTGGGGTTGATGGGCGGGCCGCGGCTGGCGGACCAGGCCGCCGGGACAGCGCCACCCGTGGGGCTGCTGGCCGGAGTACCCGCCACGGTCCTGCGCGTGGCCGTGGAGCAGCTACCGCAGGCGTCCGTCTGGCAGGCCCTGGAGGGTGTCGTCTCCGGGCTGGGGCGACGCCGATGAACACGATCAACCGTGGCGTCTACGAGGTCTCGAGCGCGGGTCGGAGCCTGGTGGTGGACGCCGATCCGACGCTGGAGCGGCGGTGGGAGTCGATCGCGCCGCATCTGCCCGGCGTGCTGCCGGCCGGCCTGCGGGCCGGCGCTGGCCCGGTGACGGTCCAACTGCCGGCCGGAGCGGCGGATGGGGACGCGCGCCGGGTGCTGAACGCCCATCTGCATCTGCTGCACCTCTCCCACAGCACGCTGTGCGTGCATGCAGTCGCCCTCCAGCATCCGGGCGACGGCCGGGTCGCGGTGCTGCTCGGCGGGCACGGCGCGGGCAAGACGCTTGCCGCGCTGGCCCTGGCCCGCCGGGGCTGGCGGGTGCTGGCCGGTGACGTGGCGCTGGTGGAGTGTTCCTCGCCCGGCGGGCAGCCCCGGGTGCTGGGCGGCACGGCCGCGTTCCTCGCCCGGCGCGGACCGACGCGCCGCTGGTTTCCCGACCTCGAACTGGCGGCAGCCGGCCCCGACCGGGTGGACTTGAGCCTGCTGCCGGGGCTGCGGGAGCCGCTGCCGCTCGACCTGGGCGCCGGAGGGGTCTCGGGGGTCTCGGTCGCGGCAGTGGTGGACGTGGACGGGGACCCGGCCGCCGGGACGGGGACGGTCGAGGTGCTCGACACACACACGGCGGCGACCGTGTGGTGGCGGGCCAGCGGTCACCTGCTGGAGCGGCTGCTCGACAACCGTGCCGTCGTGCTGCGTCAGTTGGAAGACGCCGCGGCCGCCTCGCACCGCCTGGAGCGGGTGCAGAACCTGGCCGGCGTGATCCGGCTGCACGCGGTGTGGGGCGCCCCGGAGATGATCGCCGACCGGATCGAGGACCTGGCCCGCACCGGCACACCGGCACAAACCGCGGAAGTCGACTGATGCCGGGCGAGAACTCCGCGCCGCGCCGGTACGCCGGAGCCCGAGTACGGGTCGGCGAAGGACGAGCACGTCTCCTGCCCGCGGCTGCGCCTGGACCAGGCCTGGTGGCGGGCCAGTTCAGCGTGATCAGCCCCGGCACCGAGCGCAGGCACCTGGCCGGTGCGGACCGCGAGGCCGGCTACATGACCCTCGGCAGGACCGACGACACCGCGGGCTGGGTGCTGGCCCCGGTGCCGCACGGCGCCGCCTTCAACCCGGCCTGCCCCGGAGCGGTGACAGCCCCGCCGGGGATGGAGCCGCGCCTGGTGGCGCTGGCCCGGTTCCAGCAGATGGCGAGCCTGGGCCTTGACCGGGCGCCCGCCGCCGAGCTGGATGACGCGGTGGTCGTCGGTTCCGGACCGGTCGCGGTGGGCTGTGTGCTGGAGCTGTACCGCCGCGGCGCCACCCGGATCACGGTGGTGACCTCACGCCCACGCGCCCCGATCGGCCGCGCCCCCGGGGTACGGTGCGTGCCGCCGGACGGCGTGGGGCGCGGGCAGCTGGTCATCGACGCTGCCGGCGCTCCGGCGTGCGCGGCGGGACTGACCGCGCCTGGAGGCGTCCTCGGACTGCTCGGCACCCCCGGGCCCGGCGACGTTCTCCCGGCGCTGGAGGTGCACCGGGGCGGCTGGACGGTGGTGGGCATGCACGAGCTGGCCCCGGCGGCAGACGGCGCGTATCAGGACGCCTTCACGACGGTGGCGCTCTGGCTCGCCGGGCACCTCGATCCCGTCCTCGCCGATGCGTGGTGTCGCACGGTGCCCGGCGCGCTCGCGCCGGAGGTCTTCGCACTGCTCGATGCGCCCGGCCGGCCGACGGAACCGGTCCTGCTGCTGGACTGGAGGACGCCGTGACCGCGCCCGGCGGTGTTGGGCTGTACAGCATCGGCGTGCGCGGCATGGAAGTGCCTCAGCTGCTGGAGTGGGCTGCCGAGCAGGGAGTTCCCTTCGTGCATCTGCGGGGCGGGCCGCGCGGCTTCGACCTGGCCCGGCAGACCCCTGACGTGCTCGCACACTGGCGGCGGGCGGCGCAGCAGTGGGTGCCGGTCACCGGGGTGACGGCCGACCTGGACCTGACCGACCTGTTCGCCCTCGCCGCCCCCGAGCGGGCGAGGGCCCGCGCCGAGCTAGAGCGCCTGGCGGCCGCGGCCGACGCGCTCGGCGCTGGATGGGTGCGGCTACTGGGCCGCACTGTGCCGAAGGGCCCGCTGCTGAAGGCGATGCTCGGCTCCCGGCTGCCGCAGGCCCGGCTGCCGCTGCTGGTCGAACTCCACCACCCCGGCTGGCTCGCCCCCGAAACGCTGGGCGCCCTGGAGGAGATGCTGGGGCGGTGGCCGCAGCTGCGGCTGCTCGCCGACACCACCCAGCTCGCCGCCGCCCGGCCGGCGGCGAACGGCGATGCGGACGCGGCGCTGGAACGGGTCCTCCACTTCACCCGGGTGCTGCATCTGTCCGACGACGGCACCGGCCTGGACGCCGCGGGCCGGAACCTGGTCGCCGCGAGGGCCCGCAGGCGGATCGCCGACGGCCAGCACATGGAGGTCGCCGTGGAGTGGACCGGCCAACCCCGCACTCCCCAGGCGTGCTTGAGCCGCTACCGGGATGCCTGTCGCGAGTGGCCGCAGCGCGTCGGGCCACCCCCGTGTAGGCCATAGGGTGTTCACCCGATCACGACAAGTCACAGGAGGGGTCGTGTTGGACCCGCAAGCGCAGCCCGAACTCACCGCGGTGCTGGCCAGCGCCTACGGCCTGCCCGGCATCGAGCTGGAGCGGCTGCCGGTCGGCCAGGTCACCGTCAACTACCGCGCCCGCCTCGGCGACCAGGTGCTCTTCGTCAAGCACTACCAGGGCAGCGAGAGGGACCTGGCCGCCGAGCAGGCCGCGGTCGACCAGACGCAGCTGGCCGGCCTGCACCAGGTGCCGGTCGCGACGCCCAGGCCCTCGACCGACGGAGACACCGTCGTGCGGCGAGACGGGATCGCCGTCTCGGTGTGGGAGTGGGTTCCTGGCGTGGTCGTCGAGGACGGTCTGGGCCCCGCCCAGCAGCGCGCCGCCGGACATGCCCTGGGCCGCATCCACACCGCGTTCGCCGACCACCCGGCCGGATCCGGCCCGTCGGCCCGGCTGGAGAAGTGGATGAACCCGGACCTCGACAAGCTGGACGCCACCACCGGCAAGCTGCTGGGCATCGCGGGCGAGCGGGCCCAGCGTGACGAGTTCGACGAGCAGGCGCTGCGGACCCTGGCCGAGCGGCGCGCGGTGCTGCCCCGGATCCCCGAGCTCCTGGCCGGCCTTCCGCCTCTGACCACCCAGGTCCTGCACGGCGACTACTCCGCCGTCAACCTGCTCTTCCAGGGCGACGAGCTCACCGCCGTGCTGGACTTCCTGCCCCCCGACCCGTTCCTGGTCGCCTACGAGCTGGGCCGGATCGCGTTCGACCCGCGCACGGTCGTCCTGGACCAGGACTGGATCACCGCTGGGGTGAACCTGGTCGGCGCCTACCTTCAGACCAACCCGACCCTGCCGACAGGCGACGTGACCGCCTGCGCCCGGGTGGCGCTGCTCCAGCTGCTGACCAGCCTCTACGGCGTCAAGCAGCACTACCTCAAGCCCGGCCTGATCCAGGAGGACCTGGACCAGTTCTGGCTCCTGCGGCACGCCGCGGCCAAGCGCCTGCTGGATCACCTCGGCGACGTCGAGAGCGCCCTGACACAGGCGGCGCACCACCGTTGACCGCGTCCGCCCCGCCGGGCGGACGACGAAGAGAGGGAGTGGGGATGACCACGACGGCCATATCCGGCGACCAGTGGGCGGTCCTGCGCGGACCGATCAGCGGCGAGGCGGTCACCGCCGCCGCGCGGGCGCTGGCCGCGCGCCACCAGCTGGACTGCGAGCACGAGGAGCCCGGCACGCTCCGGCTCACCGCCCCGGCAAGCTCAAGCACCCTGGTCACCGTGCGCTTCAGGAGTGTGCCGCCGCAGGCGCCGCGCACCCTGGGCTTCCAGGTGCCGCCGCCGGCCGCCGTGGACATCCTGATCGACCCGCACCCCGGCGGGGGCCAGATCGCCGCCGAGCTCCACGACGCGATCGCCGCCCGCGTGCTGCCCTACACCGGCAGCGAACTGGACGGCATCCGGGCCGCCATGCCGCTGCTGGAGCACTACAGCCGCCGGCATCCGGCCTTCGAGGACTGGGCGCTGCTCTTCCGCGATCACTACCTGGAGCACAGCACCGGCTTCGTCCTCGCGATGGAGCGCGCCGGTATCCCCGCCGAGTGGATTTTCACCCTGGACAAGGGGGACCGGACCTGGAACCGGGACCGGGTCCACGCCACCTTCCTGGCACGCGGGTATCGCAGCGACGTCCTGGACAACACGGCCATCAACGACCCCGAAGCCCACCAGGACCAGCTCGCACGGGTCGGCGCCGACATCGACACCTTCCTCGACACCGCGCACGCGGCCGGCCGGCGGGTTCTGGTCGTCGACGACGGCGGCCTGCTGGCCCGCGGCTACGGCGCCCTCGGTGCGCCCCGCACCGTGGACGCCGCGCTGGAGCTGACGGTCAGCGGCATCAAGCGCATCGCCGCCGCCGGCCAACTCGCGATCCCTGTGCTGAACCTGGCCCGCTCCCAGGTCAAGTCCCGCCTGGGCTACCGCGAGATCGCCGACTCCTGCCTGCGCAGGCTGCGCGCACTGCTCCCTGACCGCAAGATCATCGGCCGTCAGATCCTGCTCCTGGGCCACGGCACCCTCGGCTCCCGCCTCGCCGCCCAGTTACGCGACCTGGGCTGCCGCGTCGACATCGTCGACACCGACCTGATCGCCCTCATCGACGCCGCCGAGAACGGCTTCACCACCTATCGCACCGCCGGCCAGGCCCTGGCCGCCTTCCACCCGTTCCTCATCATCGGCACCACCGGCGAACTCGCCCTGACCGACACCGACCTGGCCGCCCTGCCCGACGGCGTGCTCCTCGCCCCGTTCGCCACCCGCGACTTCTCCGCCCTGACCGAAGGCCCCCACCGCCAGGACGCCACCGAAATCCCCGGCGTGGGCCTGCGCTTCGGCCTCCCCGGCGGCCGGACGGTCACCGTGCTGGGCAACGGCCGCTCCATGAACCTCTTCGAGGCCGA
Organism: Streptomyces sp. NPDC047072; assembly: GCF_040643855.1. Lineage (NCBI taxonomy): Bacteria > Bacillati > Actinomycetota > Actinomycetes > Kitasatosporales > Streptomycetaceae > Streptomyces > Streptomyces sp. NPDC047072. The sequence goes on from NZ_JBEYVC010000021.1 coordinate 90,505, forward strand.
CTCCATCCCCAGCCAGGGGTACGACGCCTACCGCGCCGGCACCCTCATCGCCGCCACCGCCCTGTGCGCCGACCCTGACCGCGTACCGGCCGGGCTCCACACCGTCCCGGCCGACGCCGCCATCACCGACGCCGGACTGTGGGACGCCTACTACGACCTGTACGCGGCCCCGGGCGCCACCGGGCAGCCGGCCGCGAAACCCGCCGGCCCGACGGGCGGGAGTGCTCAGGCTGTCCTGCGGCGGGCGGCGATCGTGGGATACGGCGTCGCCGGACGCCTGCACACCGAAATCCTCACCGCCCTCGGTGCCACCCCGGCCGTCATCGACCCCAAGCATCAGGACCTGCCCGCCTCGCTGCGCAGCTTCCCCCACCAGGTCAGCGACCTGCCCGAGGCGGTGGCCGCGGACATCGACCTGTGGTCGATCTGCTGTCCCACCGCCGAGCACCTGCCCGTTCTGTGCGCGGTGCTCGCCCACAACCCGGCCGCCCGCGTCCTGATGGAAAAGCCGGCCTGCCGCGGGCACGAGATCGACGCCTTCACGCGCCTGCTGGCCGACCACCCCGCCGCCCGGATCGTCGTCAACGACCAGTACCGGCACTCCACCACACTGCCCGCGTTCACCGAGCTCATCCACGCGCTCGAACCCGGCGCCCCCCTCGACAAGGTCTCGGTGGTCTTCACCAAGGACCGGCGCCCCGACAGCGCCTCCGGCCGCTTCATCGACCGCGACTACGGCGTGCTGGGATACGAATGGCTCCACATGCTCGCCGTCACCCGTGGCATCCTGCCCGCACCGGCATGGGAGCACTACCTGGCCTCCGACCCGGCCACCACCGAGGCCGAGCCGGCCTACGACCCGCGCCTGTTCGTCGCCGCCCTGACCGAGCGCACCGAGCTGCCTCGCCCGGGGCTCCAGAGCGGCCTGCGGCTGGAACTGACGTCCTCGATCCTCGGCCCAGGCCAGGCCGAGGACATCGCCCCCGCCCCCCGCCCGCCCTGGCGCCAGGGCCTGCGCGCGGCCGACGACCGCTACCGCCACATCACCGTCCACGCCGGCCGCACCCGTTTCACCCTCCACCTCGAACCCGTCACCGCCCCCGGCGGCTGGCAGCTCGAACGCAACCACCACCGGATCACCGCGGTGCGCGACGGCGCCGTCCTGCACGACGAAGTCCTCGCTGACTCCCCGCTCCAGACCTCGGTACGCCACGCGGCGGCACTCCTGTTCGCCGACACGCCCCCACCCGCACCCGACCTCGTACCGCTGCGCCGGATCGCACGGCTTGCCGAGATCCTGCGCGAGAGGGCACCACACGATCTCGGGGCCTCGAGCGCATCCCGGCCCAGCGCATAGCCGCCCCTGCCCCGCCCCGGCCGCCTGCCGGGCCGACCGGAAGGCCCCGCCGTGATGCACATCCTCTCCCTGACCGCCGCCAGCAGACCGTCGCCATCCGCTCCAACACACCCGGCGTCACCGACTGGGCGACCACATACTTCGGACGCTACTGGAAGGCCTCGCCGACCCAGGACACCACCGCCGGTCACGGCCCGGTGGTCACCGTCATCGACGGTGACCACCAGGCCCCCGCCGCCATGGCCCACACCCACCACGCCGTCTTCGCCCGAGAACCCATCGGCTACACGCGCCACCACGACAACACCGTCACCGCGCACACCCTGACCGACCCCGTCATCGCCTTCCGGTACACCCCCGACGAGCAGCACCTACAGATCAGCAGCCGACAACCCCTCCAGTCGACCGCCCGCCCGGGCCGACCGACACGGCTGGCGACCGGCACCACGCGCTTCACCCGCGAGATGATGCGAGCCCGACTCATCGACGACGGATGGGTCCTGCTCCACGCCTCCGCCGCAGTGCTCCCCGGCGGACGCACCTTGCTCACTCTGGGCGACTCTGGCGCCGGCAAGACAACGACCGCGCTCACCCTGGCCTCCACCGGCGCCGAACTACTCGCCAACGACTGCTGCTTCGCCCGCCCCAACACCTCCGGCAGCCTCGACCTCCTGCCGTGGCCCGCAGCAGCCGCAGTAGGCCTCGGACTACTCCACGCGCTCCTCCTCGCCGACTCCGCCCGCGCCCACCTCAAGACCGGTGAACCACCTCACCCCACCCAAGACCAACGCGTCACCGACGCTCTCACCACCGGCCACACCGGCGCCCTGACGTCCGCCTCCGGCCGGGAACTGAAGGCACACATCTGGCCCGAGCAGCTCACCCGCTGGTTCGGGCTGCCCCTGGCCACCACCGGCATCGCAGCCGGTGTTCTCCTCCCACGCGTCGTCTCCTCCACCAGAGCCCCGGCCTGCGTGAACGACCACCGCAGCACAGAAGTCACCACCAGCGTCTTCGTCACCTCGGACGAGGAGCGCTACCCCGACTTCTTCGGCTTCACCAACGGAAATAACGCCGGAATGCCCACGGCCCGTCTCGAGGTTCTTCAGCGCCTGAACCGCCTGCCACGGCAAGCCGTCGACCTGAGCCACGATCAGACAGCCAACACACGACTGCTCACCGCGCTCACTGCATCGCTGCAGAGCGGTCAGCACCATCACCCGTCGGCCATCGGCACAGCCGCAAGCACATTCCCGTGGCGATCGAGCCCGACCGCGGGCTGCTGGTGCAGGCCCTGACCGACGCCGGACAGACCGTCGTCCCCATCTCCTCGTTCCCTGTGCACGCCGGGTGGGCGCGGTGCTACATTGCGTCCAGATCCGATCCGGGTGGCTGGCCGTACCAGCCGCACCAGTCGTGGCCTTCACCAAGTCGATGTTCCTGTGGCGCACGGGGTTGCTGTGCGTCGTCGTCATCGTGTCCACGGCGCCGGTCGGTGCGCGCCCATGCGGCGTTGTCTGCTCCGGTCGCCTCGTCCCTTCTGGAGCCGGACGTGTCTGATCGTTCCACCGCCGCCGATACGCGTGAGCTGGCTGTTCTGCGTGGCTTCTACTGCGAGCACACCCCCAGCAAGAGCCGGGTGATGGCCCTGGTCGCCCACCCGGACGGGCCACCCTCGCTGAAGGCCGTGTTGACCTGCCGCGACGTTGACCACGCCCAGCAGGCCGCCGAGATCCTCAAGGGCGTACTGGCCTGTGGTTCTCCCGTCGCTCCCGAGATCACGAGCCAGGCGGATGCTCTCGCGCTGGAGCTGCCCGATGCCGTGCTCGCTTCCTTCCGCGAGGCCATCGACGCCGCGCGGACCGGCGGTTGGCTGGTCGAGGAGGACCAACTGTCGTGGTGGCCCGAAGAGGAGGCCAGAGCCGCGCTAGGCGCCTGGCGCACCCGCGTCGAAGACAACACCCTGGGCCGCCTTGACGCGCCGGTGGTCCGGAAAGTCCAGTTCACCGAGTACCTGCTGACCGACCCGGTGGCCTTCTACAACTCCGCCACCAGCATGGGATGGCAGCCCGCGGGACCGTTCGCGGCAGACAGCCTCGGCGACCCGCTGCACCTGATGCAGGCCGCGTTCCACCTGACCGCACCCGACCTCGATCTGCCGGGCGCCCAGGTCATCGGCAGGGGCAGCACGATGAGGGTCCTCGACGCCGAGGAGGGCGATGAGCTCGCAGACTGGAGCCCGGACGGGTTCACCGCCGACTTCGGCCCGGGCTGGCGCCTCGAAGATGACCCCAGCGGGCCCGGAATGGGCGAGAAGGAATGGGAACGGATTAACCCGCTGCCCGACTTCGCCTCCCTGTTCCCCCTGCAACGCGCCGCGGAAGAATGGCAGTTCACCCCCCGCACGGCATACGTCCTCCACATGGCGCTGTCCGTGATCAGCGACGAGGGCCACGAGGCCGCGCACGCCTTCGGCGACGAAGTACTGCGGCCAGAGCACGAGGACCACGCCACCATCTACACCGAACTGCCCGAATCCACCTGGGCGCAGGGGTACTCCTGGCGGCGCGACTTCGCGCGTGCCGCCCACGACCTGGCCCAAGAGGTCGCCGCCGGCCGCCGGCCGAGCCCGCGCTGCGTCGGCGAGCGCGTCGCCCTCGACTGCGCCCTCGACGAGGCCCGCGACCAGGCCAAGGCGCTCGCGGGCATGGCAGCCAGCTACGACCGGCTCCCGCGGCACCGTGACGACGGATGGGACCGGGTAGAGGACGCTCTCCTGGACGACGGCGACCCGAGTGACGACGGCCTGCCGCCGCTGTGGAACACCCCGCCCGAGCAGTGGTTCACCCCCTTCCCCGGAGCCGAACCGCGCGATGCGGACCGCGGCTACCCAGAACACTGGGCACGGACCGGAGCCATGGAGGCATACGAGGCGTAGCCTCCTGCGGCCCGCCGGCTCGCCTCCGGGGTCCTGCCCCCGGGGCAGGAC
>NZ_JBEYVC010000022.1:0-93212 GCF_040643855.1 Streptomyces sp. NPDC047072
CGCTCATCGACCGAGGCCGACACCAGCACCGGCACTGACGCCGACACCGCCACCCGGCCCGAACCCTCGCCCGAACCCCACCCCGGCCCCCACCCCGGCACCCCCACCCACCCCCACACCGCCCCCCGCCTCTGCGTCATCCACGGCATGGCCGGTGTCGGCAAGTCCGCGCTCGCCCTGGACGTGGCCAACCGGCTGGCCGCTGCCTTCCCCGACGGGCAGTTGTACGCCGAGCTGTGCGGCTCGGACCCCACGCAGGCGGCGGCACCGCCGGACAGGATCCTCGGCGGCTTCCTGCGCGCCCTCGGCGTACGCCCCGCCCGCCTCCCCGCGTCGACGGCGGAACGCGCCGCCGCGTACCGCAGCCTCCTGGCCGGCCGGCGCGTCCTGGTCGTCCTGGACGACGCGGCCGGGGAGCACCAGATCCGCCCGCTCCTCCCGGGCGCCGGCCCCGGCGCGGTCCTGGTCAGCAGCCGCCGTACGCTGCCCGGCCTCGACGCCACCGCCCGGGTCGGCCTCGACGTGCTCGACCGGGAGCAGACGCTGCGGCTGCTCGGCCGGCTGGTGGGCCACGAGCGGCTCACCGCAGAGGCCGGCGCCGCCGCCGAGATCGCCCGGCTCTCCGGCGGCCTGCCGCTCGCGGTGCGGGCCGCCGGGTCCCGGCTGCGGGCCGGCGACCGCTGGCGGCTGCGCACCCTCGCCGACCGGCTCCGCGACGAGAGCCACCGGCTGAACGAACTGGCCTGCGGGGACCTGGACGTCCGCGCCCGGATCGAGACCGGCTACCGGGCCCTGCCCGAGCGGGAACGCCGTGCCCTGCGCCTCCTCGGCATGCTCGACCTGCCCGACTTCGCGGCCTGGGTCGCCGGACCGCTGCTGGCCGTGGACCAGCCGTCCGCCCAGCACCTGGTCGAACGGCTGGCGGAGGCACGGCTGCTGGAGCCGCTCGGCGTGGACGAGGCCGGGCACACCCGGTACCGCTTCCACGACCTGATACGGCTGTACGCACGCGAGCGCGCCGAGCAGGAGGTGCCCCCCGAGCAGCGCCGCGCGGCGGTGTCACGGCTGCTGCGCTCCTGGCTGACGCTGGTGTGCCGGGCCGGGGCCATCGAGGCCGGCGGCACCATTCACCTCAAGCCCCGGGCCGCGCGCGACGCGGCGGATCCCACGCTCGCGGCGATGCTCCTGGACCGGGCCGCCGCGCTCGGCCCGGACGGACAGGCGGGCGAGCTGGCGACGGCGCTCATGCAGGTGTGGTTCCGGGACGACGGCCGGCGCACGCCCCAGCCCCAGTCCCGGCCACAGCCACAGCCACAGCCACAGCCACAGTCCCGGCCCCAGCCACAGCACCGGTCCCAGCCCCAACCCCGCCCCTCTACGGTGTGAGCCCCCGCACCAGCAGGTCCAGCAACGCACACCCGAACAGGGCGATCCCGATGAAGCCGTTGACGCTGAAGAACGCCCTGTTCAGGCGGGAGAGGTCGTGGGGCCGGACGATCGAGTGCTCGTACACGAACGCGCCCGCGACGATCATCAGGCCGACCCAGAAGAACCCGCCGGCGTCCGTGGCGACGGCGTACCAGACCAGGAGGGACATCGTCAGGGCGTGGCAGACGCGGGCGGCCCAGATCGACGCCGGGATACCGAAGCGGGCCGGCACCGACATGACCCCGATCTCCCGGTCGGTCTCGACGTCCTGGCAGGCGTAGATGAGGTCGAACCCGCCGATCCAGATGCCCACGGCGAGACCGAGGATCACCGCGTCCCAGGACCACTCCCCGGTGATCGCGAGCCAGCCGCCGACCGGGCCCATCGCCTGGGCGAGACCCAGGATGGCCTGCGGGAAGTTCGTGAACCGCTTGCCGTAGGGGTAGACGACCATCGGGATCACGGCGACCGGCGCGAGGGCCAGGCAGAGCGGGTTCAGCAGCGCGGCCGAGCCGAGGAACACGACGACGGCGACCAGCGCGCCGGTCCACGCGTGCTTCACCGACATCGCACCGGTCACCAGCTCGCGGTGGGCCGTCCGGGGGTTCCGCGCGTCGATCTCCCGGTCGATGATCCGGTTCACGGCCATCGCGAAGGTCCGAAGGCCGACCATGCAGATCGTCACCAGGAGCAGCCGCCCCCAGTGGATGTTCCGGTCCCACTCGAACATCGCGGTGAGTGCGGCGATATAGGCGAACGGCAACGCGAACACGGAGTGCTCGATCATCACCAGCCGAAGGAAGGCTTTCGTGCGTCCCGGTTGCGGGAGTGCCGCGGAGGCGCTGCTCACAGGCCGTACTCCTTCCACCGGCGGTCGACCTTCGCCGCCGTCTCGGGGTCGGACAGCACCATCTCCGGCCAACCACCGTCCCGTGTGTAGCCCTCCTCGGGCCACTTCTTCGTCGCGTCGATGCCTGCCTTGCCGCCCCAGAACTGCTGGTAGGAGGCGTGGTCGAGGTGGTCGACGGGGCCTTCGACGACCGAGAGGTCTCGGGCGTAGTCCGTGTTGCCGAGGGCCCGCCACGCGACCTCGTGCAGATCGTGGACGTCGCAGTCGGAGTCGACGACCACGATCAGCTTGGTCAGGGACATCATGTGTGCCCCCCAGATCGCGTGCATCACCTTCTGCGCGTGCTTCGGGTACTTCTTGTCGATCGAGACGATCGCGCAGTTGTGGAACCCGCCCGCCTCGGGCAGGTGGTAGTCCACGATGTCCGGCACGATGATCTTCAGCAGCGGCAGGAAGAAGCGCTCCGTGGCGCGGCCGAGCGGTCCGTCCTCCGTCGGGGGGCGGCCCACGACGATCGACTGGAGCAGCGGCCGACGGCGCATGGTCACGCAGTCGATCTTCAGCGCGGGGAACGGCTCCTGCGGGGTGTAGAACCCGGTGTGGTCGCCGAACGGCCCCTCCGGCAGCATCTCCCCCGGCTCCAGCCAGCCCTCGATCACGACCTCCGCCTGCGCGGGGACCTGGAGCGGAACCGTCTTGCAGTCGACCATCTCGATCCGCTTGCCCGCGATGAAGCCGGCGAAGAGGTACTCGTCGATGTCCCCGGGCAGCGGCGCGGTGGAGGCGTACGTCACCGCGGGCGGGCACCCGAACGCGATCGCGACCGGCAGCCGCTCATCGCGCCGGGCGGCGACCTGGTAGTGGTTGCGGCTGTCCTTGTGGATCTGCCAGTGCATCCCGATCGTGCGCTTGTCGTGGCGCTGGAGCCGGTACAGCCCGAGGTTGCGGATCCCGCTCTCCGGGTCCTTGGTGTGGGTCAGGCCCAGGTTGAAGAAGGACCCGCCGTCCTGCGGCCAGGTGAACAGGGCGGGCAGCAGATCGAGGTCGACCTCGTCGCCGTGCAGCTCGACCTCCTGCACGGGCGCGCCCGCGGACTTCACCTTCTTCGGCGGTACGTGCGTCATCGCGCCGAGCTTCCCGAACGCCTCGCGCACGCCCACGAAGCCGTGCGGCAGCTCGGGCCGCAGCAGCCCGCCGATCTTCTCGGAGATCTCGCCGTACGACTTCAGGCCCAGGGACTTCAGCAGTCGCCGGTCGGTCCCGAAGACGTTCATCGCGAGCGGCATCGACGAGCCGCGCACGTTCTCGAAGAGGAGAGCCGGGCCCCCGGACTTCTGCACGCGGTCGACGATCTCCCCGACCTCCAGATACGGGTCGACCTCGGCCTTGATCCGCTTGAGGTCTCCCTCGCGTTCCAGTGCCCTGAGCAGGGAGCGAAGATCGTCGTAAGCCATGGGGTCCAGTATCCCCGAGCCGCTACCCTGACCCCGTCAGGGGCCTGTCACAGGCCTCACACAACCTTCCATGGGGGCCCACGCTCATGTTCCGGCTGCTGATGTACCTGATCCCGCTGGCGCTGACGATCTTCGCGTTCATCGACTGCCTGAACACGCCCGAGGACGAGGCGAAGCACTTGCCGAAGATCGCCTGGGTCTTCATCATCCTGCTGTTCTGGATCGTCGGCCCGATCGCGTGGCTCGCGGCGGGCAAGCAGCGCACGCCGCCCGCGGACGGCCGTACGCCCTCGGAGTGGCACCGCAACCACCGCATGGAGTACGTCGCTCCCGACGACAACCCCGAGTTCCTGAAGTCCCTCTCCCAGGAGAACAAGAAGGACGAGGCGCTGCTGAAGGACTGGGAGGCCGACCTGCGCCGCCGCGAGGAGGACCTCAAGCGCCGGGAACGAGGTGAGGACCCCAAGGCCGACTGACAAGCTGTACGTCGGCGAGCCCCCCGAAGCGGACATCGCGCCCCTGTGCCCGAAGCGTCCGGAACCGGACACTTGGCTCGCATGACGACAGCACCCGCCGACTCCTCCGGCACCCTCGCCCCCGCCTACGGTGACAAGGTCATCGCCGTCGAGACGGCGGGCTCGGAACCGATCCCCGAAACGGAACGCCACGGCACCCCGCTCCAGCTGCTGTGGACCTGGGCGTCCCCGAACATCGAGTTCGCGACGGTCTACATCGGCGTGATCTCGGTCCTCTTCTTCGGCCTGAGCTTCTGGCAGGCGACCGCGGCGATCCTGCTCGGCACCGCGCTCGGCGCGCTCACCCAGGGCGTGCTGTCGCTGGACGGGCCGCGGTTCGGGGTGCCGCAGATGGTGATCGGCCGGTTCTCCTTCGGCCACCGCGGCAACATCCTGCCGGCGGCGGCCAACGGCCTGGTGGCGGGCGTCGGCTGGTTCGCGGTCAACAGCGTGAGCGCGGCCTTCGCCCTCAACACCCTTACCGGTCTACGGCCGTTGCCGTCGCTGTTGCTCGTGGTCGCGGTGGAGATCCTGATCGGCTTCATCGGCCACAACTTCGTGCACGTCTTCGAGAAGTACGCGTTCCCGGCGCTCGCGGCGGTCTTCCTGCTGGCCGGCGTGTGGACCTTCGACCACGCGCACCTCGGCGGGGGCGGCACGGGTGGCGGGCTCGGCGGCTTCCTGCTGGCGTTCAGCGCGGCCTGGGGGTACGCGGCCGGCTGGAACCCGTACGCCTCGGACTACTCCCGCTATCTCCCCCGTACGGCGAACCGCTTCCGTACGGTCCTCTACCCCGCCCTCGGCCTCTTCCTCTCGGTGTCCGTCGTCGCGGTCATCGGCGCGGCCTCGGCGACGATCGTGGCCCCGCAGGACGCCACGCCGACGGCGGCCTTCACCGGCCATCTCCCGGGCTGGCTGGGCGACTTGGTACTGATCGCGATCATCCTGGGCGCGGTGTCGGCGAACGCCCTCAACGTGTACTCCGGCGCGATCTCCATCGCCTCCTTCGGCCTGAACCTGCCGACCTGGCTGAGCCGCAGCGTGCTCGTCGTGGTGTCCGGGGTCGCGGGTACGGCGGCCGCCTGGGCGTCGCTGTCGGACGCGGGGGCGGCCTACGAGGCGTTCCTGCTGGTCATCGCGTACTGGGTGGCGCCGTGGCTCGGGGTCGTCCTGGTGGAGCGCTGGTTCCAGTCCCGCGGACCGGTGGACGACACGGTCCTGACCGACCGCTCCTTCACCAACTGGCCAGGGCTCGCCTCCCTGTTGATCGGCGTCGCGGTCTCCGTCCCTCTCTTCTCCAACCAGGAGAAGTACGTCGGCTGGGTCCCGAAGCACTATCCGTCGTTCGGCGACAGCACCCCGCTGGTCGGCTTCGTCCTGAGCGCGGCGCTGTACGCGGCACTTCGCACCCGCCGCCGGGCCTGAGAAGCCCTGAAAAGCAAGGGTGCCGGTGCCTCCCCCTCGGCACCGGCACCCCGCCCCCGGCGTCAGCCCGCGGAGCCCCCGAACGCCGTGGCGCCACCGTCTCCGCCGCTGTCGCCGTCCCCCGTGGCCTCCGGCGTGGGGCTCCCGGTGTCGACGGTGCCGCCGCCTTCGACGGTCACCGTCACCTCGGAGCCGGCCGGGGCCTCGCTCCCGGCCTCCGGGATCTGGGCGAGGACCGTGCCGGGGAGGACGGTGCCGGTCAGCTCCTCGGTCGTCGTGACCCCGAAGCCCGCCGCCTCCAGGGCCGCCTGCGCGTCCGCGAGGGACAGGCCCTGGACCGAGGGGACCGTCGTCGTGGCCGATTCACTCGGCGAGACCGAGTCGCTCGGGGTGACCGACTCACCGCCCGGGCTCGGCGCCACCGCCAGCACCTCGTCCTCCGTCCCGTCCGAACCCGCCTCCCGAGCCAGCCCGGTGGCCGGGTCCTCGACGTCGACGAGCTGGTAGACCTCGACCGGCTCGTCCTGCGGCGCGGGCTCGACCTTGACCAGCTTCTCCGCCTCGTACGACGCCCACTTCCTGTTGCGGTCGTCGAACTTCACGTCGGCCTGCTCGATCTTCTTCTCGTACGCGGCCAGCGGGTTGCCGCAGCTGCACTGAACCGCAGGCCGCCCCAACTGGTCCACCAGGACGGCGATTCCCGCTTCGAGCAGCGCGTCGAACGCCTTCGCCTTACCCTTCTTCGCGTCGAAGTCGTGGTTCTTGACCAGGGTGTCGCCCCGCAGCAGCACCGGCGTCAGCTTCTTCACGAAGCCCTCGATCTCGCCGACGCCGCCCAGCCCCTCGGCCTTCGCCCACTCCCCCGCCTTGCCCCGGTTCTCCGGCTTCTGGAGGAACTCGACGAGCTTCCCCTTGTCGCAGTGGCCGGCGTCCCGGGTCCCCCCGTAAAGACCCGGGGCGCCGCCCTCCACCTCCCCCGAGATGTAGTCCATCGCGGCCCCCAGGGCGATGTCGGCGCCGAGCCGCACGAAGAACGGCGCGGCGCTGAGCGCACCGCGCGCGACGGCCCGTACCAGGACCTTCTCCGCTCCCTTGTCACCGGGACACTTCGCCGCCAGCATGGCGACGACGGCCAGCACGACCGCGAGCGCCACGGCCGTACGACCGCTCCCCCGTATCCCTCGTCGTAACCCCCGTATGTCTGTCATGGACGCCAGTGTGGGCATCCTGCGGGCCCCGCACATCGGGGTGGACACGGGACCGGCGGGGGCGCCGATCCCGTGTGCGCACGGATGACGGGATCCGCCGTGCGCGGTCAGCATGGGCCCATGCCGCGCACCGTGCTGATCGTCGACGACGACCCCGGATTCAGAGCCGTGGCACGGGCGTTGCTGGAGGCGGACGGTGAGTTCGCCGCGACGGAGGCGGGTTCGGGGGCGGAGGCGCTCGCCGCCGTGCTCCGCTCGCCGCCGGACGCCGTCCTCCTGGACATCGGGCTGTCCGACGGGGAGGACGGGGACGGCTTCGCCGTCTGCCGGGCGCTGTACGGCGTGGCCCCGGCGATTCCCGTGGTGCTCTGTTCCGCACGGGAGGCCGAGTTGTACGGGGAGCGGCTCGCCCGGTCGCCCGCGGTGGGGTTCCTCGCGAAGGAGCGGTTGTCGGCGGGTGCGCTGACCCGGTTCGTCACGCCGTAGGGCTCAGTCCTCGGACGCCAGGTACATCAGCACCGCCCGCACCCGGCGGTCGTACTGCTCCTTCGCCTCGGGTCGGAGGCCGAGCTTGTCGAAGACGGTGTTGACGTGGTCCTCGACGGTTCGCTTGCTGATGGTCAGCCGCGCCGCGAGCGCGGAGTTGGACAGGCCGCGTGCCATGAGTTCGAGGACCTTCAACTGCTGTTCGGTCAGGGCGGCGAGGCGGTCGCGGCGGCGCGGGGTGCGGTAGAGGGCGCGCTGGATCTCGCCGTCGATGGCGTACTTGCCGGCGCCGACCTCGCCGACGACCTCGGTGACGAAGTCGGCGCCGGTGACCCGGTGTTTGAGCTGGTAGCCGATGCCTCCGGCGGCGGAGTTCGCCGGGCCGGCCTCCAACAGCCGTCGCAGATGGGTGAGTTCGAGGTCCTTGGAGAGCAGCAGAATGCCCACCGAGGGGTGGGCACGGCGGATCTCCACGGCCGCCCGTAACCCTTCGAGGGTGTGTGTGGGCGGCATCCTGATGTCGATGACGGCGACGTCGGGCAGGGTCTCGGCGACGGCGGCCCGCAGCCCGTGCGCGTCCCCGGCCCGCGCGGTGATCTCGTGGCCCTCGTCCTCCAGGATCGCGGCGAGGCCGTGGAGGTAGACGGGGTCGTCGTCGGCGAGCACGATCCGCAGGGCCGTCATACGGACCCCCCGCCGGTGGGGAGGGTGACGGCGACCACCGTGCCCTCGCCGGGCCGGCTGCGGACGGTCAGGCGGCCGTCGTAGGCGGAGACCCGGTGGCGCAGTCCGAGCAGTCCGGTGCCGCCGTCGGCGGGGTCCGCGCCGCCGACGCCGTCGTCGGTCACGCTCAGGCTGAGCAGGCCGTCAGTGTGGTGGAGGTCGACGCGGGCGGTGCGGGCGTCGGCGTGCTTGAGCACGTTGCTGATCGCCTCCTTCACGACGTAGTAGGCGGTGAGTTCGACCGGCTCGGGCAGCTTCGGCAGCCCGTCCGTGAACAGGTCGACGGAGAGCGGCAGATCGGCGGTGAGCGAGCGCAGGGCGGGCACCAGTCCGGCCTCGCTGAGCACCACCGGGTGGATACCGCGGGCGGCCACACGCAGTTCGGCGTGGCCCTGCTCCAGGGTCGCGAGGGCGGCGTCGAGCAGTTCGGGCGCGCCGTCCAGACCGTCCAACCGGCGCCGCGCCAGCCGGAGTTGGAGCCCGAGGTTGATGAACCTCTGCTGGGCGCCGTCGTGCAGGGCCCGCTCCACCTCACGGCGCTGCTCGTCACCGGCCTCGATGACCCGGCGGCGGGAGGCGCGCAACTCCGCGACCAGGGCCTGGTTGTCGAGCTCCAGCGCGGCGGCGGAGACGACCGCCTCCAGGACGTACCGGTCCTCCCGGAGCGCCGGGTCGTGCACGATGACCCCGACCCGCCGCCCACCGCGCTCCAGGACGCTGGTCCACTGCCCGGGTCCGGCGGTCAGGGGGCGGCCGTCGACATCGGCGTACCCGTCCCCGGCGGGAAACCCAAGCCGCAGCGACGCGTCGTCCAGGGTCCGCGCCAGCTCGCGCTGGAGGGCGGCCCGGGAGTCCAGCGGCAGCCTGCGCAACAGCTCCGCAACGGCCGTACGCCCCAGCCGGATCCGCCACACCCCGGCGAGGAAGGCCAGCGGGAGACAGAGCACCGACAGGTGCGCGACCGCGATCAGCGGCGGGTGCGACCAGGCCCGGTCGGCGCCGAGCGCCGCGTCGAGTCCGGAGGCGAGGCCCCCGGCCAGACCGACGGCGAGCACTGGGCCCAGTTCCCTGCGGTACGGCCGGGACGCCCGCGCCCAGCGCCACAGCAGAACGCCGACGACGGCCACGCTGACCGCGAGCTGCACGGCGTCGGTCAGCGCCCGCAGCCAGGGCACGTAGTGCACGAGCAGCAGGTTGTCCGTCACCGAGTCGTGGAAGAACACGCCGACCGGCTGGAGCACGAAGGCAACCGCGCAGCCGACGGCCAGCAGCACCCGGTCGGCCACGGCCGCGGACGGCCCGTCGTCCTGCCGGGACCGCAGCCGGCCGTAGGGGAAGACCAGCAGGAGCGGGATCAGGAAGCCGGTGGAGGCGGAGCGCGGGAACAGCCCGACGGTGTGCGTCAGCGGGTCGGTGGAGATCTGGAGGTCCTCCGCGAACCACCCGATGCCGACGAGCAGCATCAGCAGCCCTACGGCGTTCCCGGGCCGCCGCAGCCGCGCCAGCAGCCCGGCGCCGAGGTACAGCGCGCCGACGGTCCCGGAGAACAGCGTCGAGGTGGAGTCGGCGTACCGGTCGGGGGCGGTGACGACCAGCACGTAGACGCCGAAGGCCGTGCCGGCCAGGGCGACGACGACCGCGGTGCGCCGCGGGGACCGGTCTGCCATAACCGCCTCCCCCAGGACGGCCGTTCACCTGCGCCTGCGTCCCTCACGGTACGCGATCGGACGACTGCCGTACGGAGTTTCCGGCGTCCTCACTCCACCGTGATGGAGTCCAGCTTCTCGCGCAGGTACACGTGCGAGTCGACCGCCTCGTACGCCACCCGCCCCACCGGCGCCGGGACGGACTCCACGCGCGTGCCCGGGGTGCACTCGCCGAAGTAGACCAGCGACATCAGCTCCTCGGCCGGGGCGTCGGCGGGCGGCGGCAGCACCCGGTGCCGGCCCGAGCGCCACCGGTCGCCGGTCCAACGGGCCATCAGGTCACCGATGTTGATGGTGAAGGCGTCGGGGTCGAAGGGCGCGTCCTCCCAGCCGCCCTCGTCCGTGAACACCTGGAGTCCGCCCTTGCCGGCCTGCCGGTCGAGGATCGTGACGGTCCCGAAGTCGGTGTGCGGGCCGATCCGGAACTGCCCCGGCTCCGGCTCACCGACGACCTCGGTCCCCGGATACCAGTTGATGTTGAAGCCGTACGTCGGATGGTCCATGTGCCGGGAGAAGAAGTCGGGTTCGAGCCCGAGGGCCTCCCCGAGCAGCGACAGCAGCTGCTTCTCCAGCACCTCCATCCGGTCGAGGTACTCCTCGCAGAGGATCCGGAGTTCGGGGACCTCCTCGGGCCAGACGTTGGGCGCGTACCACTCCGCGTTGACCACCGGGTCCTCGAAGGGCCGGTGCGTCGCGAAGGTCAGCGACTCCTTCAGGTCCGGCGGCGTCTCCGTCCCCTCCGAGTAGCCGTTCGCCTCGGCTCCGGGTCCGAGCCACCCGCGCCCGCCGACCTTCGCGGTGTACGGCTGCTTCACGTCCACCGGCATCCGGAAGAAACTCCGCGCGGCCGCCCGGATCGCCGACCGCAGCTCCGGCGCCACCCCGTGCCCGGTGACCAGGAAGAACCCGGCGGTCTGGAGGGCATCGTCGAGGGTGCGGGCGAGGGCGGCACGGGTGTCGGGGTCACCGTCGGTCCAGGGCCGCAGATCAATGGTGGGGATGCGGGGCTCAAGAGTGCTACTCACCAATGTCCTCATTCCACAGAGCGGGGTACTTCTCGATGAAGTCGGTCATCAGGCCGACGCACTCGGGATCGTCGAGCAGGACGATCTCCACGCCGTGCTCGGCCAGCCAGTCGTGCCCGCCGTGGAAGGTGGTCGCCTCGCCGATGACCACCCGGGAGATCCCGAACTGCCGGACCAGCCCGGAGCAGTACCAGCAGGGCGAGAGCGTGGTCACCATCGTCGTACCGCGGTACGACCGCTGCCGCCCCGCGTTCCGGAACGCGTCCGTCTCCCCGTGCACGGACGGGTCACCGTCCTGGACGCGCCGGTTGTGCCCGCGCCCGAGAAGCGTGCCGTCCGCGCCGTAGAGCGCGGCACCGATGGGAATACCACCCTCGGCGAGCCCGGCCCGGGCCTCCGCGACAGCGGTGCCGAGCCAGGTACGTGCCTGTGCCTGATCCATACGTTCACTCTCCAGTGACGGAAACACGAGGGCAACGTGCGGAAAGTACTCTCCCGGCAGCTCATCGCCGGACGAACTGTAGGGAGGCGCGCATGCCCGCACTCACGCTCCGTGAGGTCCTGGACCTCGACCCGGTCCGGGCCGCCGAGCCCGAGTTGCTCGCCGGTGCCGCCGCGCTGGACCGTCCCGTGCGCTGGGTGCACTCCAGCGAGGTCTACGAGGGCGCGAACTTCCTGGACGGCGGCGAGCTGCTGCTCACCAACGGTTTCGGCCTGACCGATGCCGACGACGAGGTCCGCCGGCGCTACGTCCGGGAGCTGGCCGTGCGCGGTGCGGCCGGGCTCGCGGTGGAGATCGGCCGGGCCCTGCCCGCGATGCCGGTCGAGGTCACCGACGAGGCCCGGCGCCTGGGCCTGCCGCTGCTGGCGCTGCGCCGGGTCGTGCCCTTCGTGCGGATCACGGAGGCCGCCAACCGGGCGATCGTGGCCCGCGGGCTGTCGGGGCGTTCCGTCGTACGGCCCTGGGGCGACGACCACACGGCAGCGCTGCTCGCCGACCTCGCCGACCGGGCCGCCCTGAACCAGCCCGAGGTGGAGGCCCGCGCCGCCCTCGCCGGCTTCCACCCGGGCCCCGGCGCCCGGCTGATCGGGGTCTCGGTCCACGGCACCCGGGACACCGGCGCGGTGGACCGGGCGGTACGGCGGCTGGGCGGGGCGGCGGTGCTGCGGGCGGCGTTCCCGGGGGACGTGCTGGGGCTGGTCTCCGTGCCGGAGGCGTGCAAGGGCGACCCGGTGAAGGCGGTCCAGGAGGCCTTCGCCGCCCCGGCGGACCCCGGCCTCACGGTGGCCGTGGGCCACGCCGTCGCCGGGGACGGCGGCTGGCTGCGCTGGAGCGACACGCTGCGGGCGGCCCGTACGACCCTGGAACTCGCCCTGACCGTCCCGGCCGCGGAACCCCGGGTGCCCGACGGCCCCCTGGTGACCTCCTCCAGGGCCCTGGCCCTGGAACGCGAGCTGACCAGAGGCGGCCTGGACGCCAACCGCGAACGCCTCACGGCCCTGGTCCAGCACGTCCTGGGCCCCCTCCTCTCGTGGGACGCAGCCCACCCCAGCGACCTGGTCCGCACCCTGGAGACCTACCTCCGCAACGGCTGCTCCCCCACCCGCACGGCGGCCCTGCTGCACATAGGCCGCCAGTCCCTCTACCAACGCCTGGACAGAATCGAGTCCCTGCTGGGCCTGGAGATAGACACCCCGGACCTGTTGGGCGAGTTGTTGGCAGCCACATGCGCACACCGGCTCGTCCAACTCCCCAAAGGGGCGCGGGGAACTGCGCGACCAGCCACGATGGCGCCGCACCCGCCCTACCGCAGAATCGCCTGACGCAACTCCACCAGACTCTTTCCGAGGAAGGTCGCATAGGACGTCACCGTCCGAGGCGTCCGCAGACCTTCCTCCTCCGCGAACACCCTCCGCACCGCCTCCATGGACACCTCCCCGCTCACCACAGGCGCCACCCGGTCAAAGACCACCCGAGCCCGGTCCGACAACGGCGTCCCCGGTTCACCGTCGTCCTCCCCCCACACGTCCCACAACAACGTCTCCACCTTGTTCAGCGCGGCCAGATCCAGCCGGATGTTCCCCGCCACGAACCGCTCCCCGAAGAACGGCCCCTCCTCCGGCGGATGCAGCCCGAACCGCTTCTCGTCCGCCCCGCCCTCCCGGATCGCCCGCCACGCCTCACCCGCGACGAGAAAACGGTCGCGGGGTACGTCCATGAAGTCGAAGTCCACGGGCCAGTTCGCGGTGATCGAGGGGTCGGCGAGCTGTGCGTCGGCGAGCAGCCAGCCGCGCTCCTCGTCCCAGTACTCGGTGACGACGTGATCGCCGTGGAACCCGCCGGCCGAGAAGTAGTCGGCGAACCCGGACCGGATCCGCGCCGGCACCCCCACGTGCCGCAGCAACGAGCAGTGCAGCAGCGCGAAGTCCCGGCAGATCCCGACGAACCGGTCGCCGGGCGCCCGGAGTTGAGTGAGCGGCGCCGGGTTCCGGTCGACGACGATGCGCAGGATGTCGTCGATGTAGCGGGTCTCGGCGTCGTGGTGGAGCCGGTCCTCGGGATGGGTGTGGTCGAACAGCGCACCCTCCCCACGGTGGATCATCAAGTCCCGTACGACACGGGCGAGTCGGGCCGGATCACGCGGCAGCCCGGCATACATTCCGGCGAGCGCGCCGGGGTCGGAGAAGGTGCTCTGGACGGCATGGAAGGCGAGGGCCTCCGAGGTCTCTGGCATGACGAGGACCCTGGCAAAATTCATCACCAAATGTCCAGAGGTCACTCCCCGGCGACCGACCGCCAGATCCGTTCCGGCAGCACCCGGACCGCCTCGTCGAGGTCGACGTCGTCGTAGCCGGAGAGCCAGCGGCGGGCGGTGCCGACGACCGGGCCGAGGACCAGGGACTCGAACAACGCCGTGGAGAGCGGGGCGAGTTCGCCGGAGGCGATGCGGGGTTCCAGCCACCGCGCCACGGGCGACAGCCGCGCCTCCTGGGTGTCGCGCAGCTCCCGGCCGCGTGTCATGCCGTGCCGGTCCGCGTCCGAGGAGTGCAGGAACAGGGCGGCGTCCCGGTTCTCCCGTACGAAGCGGAGATACGTCTCGACCACCGCGCGCACGCCCGCCTCGGCGTCCGGCGCCTGCCACAGCGCGGTGACCACCTCGCCGAGCAGCCGGCTCAGCCAGCGCTCGGCGAGGGCGGCGAAGAGGCCGTCGACGCTGCCGAAGTGGTGGTAGAGGCTGCCCAGGCTGATCCCGCTGCGGTCCCGGACGGCCTTGACGGTGAAGCCCCGTTCGCCCTCGGTGACGTAGACCTGCAGCGCCGCGTCCAGGAGCCGGTCGGCGGTGATCTCGCCGCGGTGCTGCTTGGGACTCATGCCCCCACCTTATTCCGGAAAGGATTTCTAGAAAAGTTTTCTGGAAAGCCTTCCGGTCCGGGACCGGCCGGGCTCACACTGGCCGTTGCCGAACGACCGCACAGAGCGAGGGAGTCCAGGGATGTCCGAGGTGGAACTGGTGGCCGCCGCGCTGGCCGCGGGGGCGTCGGCGGGGCTCACGGACACCGCGCGGGGCGCCGTCCTCGATCTGTACACCTCGCTGCGGGAGGCCGTACGGCGCCGACTGGACCGGGACCGGGTGGCGGGCGCGCGGGTGCTGGACGCGCCGGACGCGGACCCCGCGGTGTGGCGCCGGCGGCTGGTCGGTGTGCTGACCGACTCCGGGGTCGAGCAGGACGTGGCGGTCCTTGCCCTGGCCCGGGCCCTGCTGGAGAAGGTGCCGGGGGACGGTCGTATCACCGTGTACGCGGAGGGTTCCCGGGGTGTGCAGGTCGGCGACGGCAACACCCAGCACAACGCGTTCTGACCGGACCGACCGCCATGTCCGACGACGACCGCCGCACCGAGGTGCACGCCCCCGGCGCCCGAGGCGTGCAGGTCGGCCCGCACAACACCCAGCACAACACCTTCGTGGTCAAGGTGAGCGCGCTGGCCGTGACCGTCGCGGCCGCGGCGGGGCTCGTGTTCACCTACCAGTACCAGGGCCGGGGCGACCACGAGAAGACGGCCGCGGAGTCGACGCCCTCGGTGAGCTGGTCCGCGCCGGCCCGCCCCGAGCCGGCGCCCGACGACGACACCCCGACCCCCGAGGAGTCCGAGGAGGAGGCCGCGGAATCTCCCGAGGAGAGCGCCACCCCCTCGACGGACCCGCCCAGCAGCCCGGCCTTCGACGCGACGACCCTCGACGTCCGGGCCACCGACCGGACACCGGTGACCGTGGCGGCCCTGCTGCCGGACTCCTTCACCGACTCCAAGGGGGTGCGCTACACCCGTAACAGCGGCGGGGTGTGGACCTGCGGCAGCCTCAGCCGCAACAGCGCGGCCACGACCGCCCTCGCCTCCGTCGGCTGCGTCGACGACCCGGTCGTCACCGGCACTTATGTGGACACCGACCAGAACATCCTGGTGATGGTGGAGGTGTTCGCCCTCGCCGACAAGGCCGGCGCCGACAGCGCCCACGCCCGGCTCAAGAACGACAACTCCGGGGGCTGGCGCTACCGTTGCCCCAACGACGGCACCGGCTCGGGCGTCTGCCGGGACAGCGCCGCGCTGCGCGGTGCCACGCAGTACGGGTACACGGGGTCGAGCCACCGCTACCTCGTCTCCACCGTCGCCGTCCCGGTCGACCTCCGCCAGGACGACCGGGTCAAGTCCTGGCTGGTGACGGCCTCCTACCGGGCCTCCGTGGTCGCGGGCCCCGGCAACTACCCCGGAAACCGGTGAGCGCGCAGGCCACCGTACCGACACTTTCGTAACCGAACGGACATGACGCGATCTAGTCCGAACCAACTCCCCCTCCTTACCCTGGTGTTGATACACAGCGCGCATGGGGGAGATGCGGGTGCACAGACGGTTGCACGGGCGCGGGGCGCTGTTCGACACCGATCCGGCCGGCCTGGTGCCGCGGCTCGTGGGGCTACGGCCGCACGCGCACCGGGCCACGCCGGTGGAGCATCCACGGGAGCCGCCCTTCGTCGTGCTCACCGGCGCCCGCGGCCTCGGCAAGAGCGCCGTCCTCGGTGAACTGCGGGACGCCTACAAGGGGCACACCCCGGTCGCCCTGATCGACTGCGAGGCCGCCGAGTTCGCGGCGCCGCCCGCCGGGCACTCCGCGGAGGCCTGGTCGCCGGTCTCCCAGGCGCTCCTCGTGATCGCCGAGCAGCTCGCCGAACCGGTGACCGGCGCGGGCCGGATCACCTTCCCGCGGCTGATGTCGGGGCTGGTCGCGGTGGCCGCGGGCGGCTGGCGGGACGCCGACTCGGAGCGGATCCGGCGCGAGGTGGAGCGGATCCTGCTGCTGAACGAGAGCGGCTCGTGGATCGCCGGCTTCGCCGGGCGCTGGGCCGGGCGGGTCGCCGCCAACGTGGCCGCGGCCGCGACCGGCACCGGCCAGCTGCTCCAGTCGGCCATCGAGGCGACCCTGGAGTCCGTCTCGGAGAACTACGTGCACCGCCGCCGGCAGCGGGCCGCGGTCTGGTGGCGGGACTACCCGGGCGCGGGCCGCAACCCGCGGCGCGGACTCATGCTGCTCTCCGGCCACTTCAGGGCGGGCGGCTCCTCCCGCGCGCACGCCGAGCGCCATCTGGTCCGCGCCCTGCTCGCCGACCTCACCGACGCCTACGCGGGCGTGCTGCCCCGCATGCAGCGGCTCGGCCGCCCCCTGGTGCTCGTCGACAACGCCCAGTCCGCGCCCGGCCCCGGCCTGACCGACCCCGTCCTCAAGGACCGCTCCGAGGGCATCGCCGACCAGGTGGTGTTCATCGCCGCCCTGCGCGGCACGAGCAGACCGGCCCTGCGCAACGCCGTCCGCCGCGCCCTGCCCGAGGTCGCCCGGCGCAGCGACTGGACCCCCGACCCGGCCTCCGCCTCCTCCCGGGCGCTGCTCGTCTCGCTGCCGCCGCTGAGCGCCGACGACACCCTGCACGTCGTCGACGAGTACGCGGGGCCGCCGCAACTGCCGTACGGCATCCATCGGTTGACCGGCGGCAATCCGCTGGGCATCGAGGTGCTCGCGCAGTCCGCCGCGCAGAACGGCACCACCTCGCTGGGCGAACTGCTCACCGCAGACGTCCGGTTGCACGAGGACCGCGACGGCCGCCCCGCCTATCTCGAACTCCTCGACAGACTGGTGCCCGCCGACCGGCTGGACGAGCTGACGGTGCTGGCCGCCGCCCACGACCACGACTCCGCGACCGCCCTCGCCGACGCGCTGCTGCCGGACGACTTCGGCCCGGCGGACGTACGGGCCCTGCAGACCCGGCTGGTGGAGGAGGGGCTGCCCGAGGTGCCGGGGCGGTTCGTCGGGGACCCGTTCGTGCGGACGCTGCTGCTGCTCCGGCTGCACCACCACTCCCCCGACCACGGCCGCTGGCGCGCGGCGCACGAGACGCTCCTCGCGCACTACGCGCCCGCCGACGACAGCCCCGCCCGCGCCGGTTACCGGCTGCACCACGAACTCGCCCTGGGCGTCACGGAGTCGGCGGTGGCGTACCTGCGCGACACGTTCCCGGTCCAGGACACCCGCACCTGGCTGCGCACCCTGCGCTTCGTCGCCTCCGCGCCCTATTTCCACGCGCACGACGCCGAGGGCCGCGACTCCGCGATCCACGGTGACCGGCGGGCGGCGATCGCGCTCGGCCGCACGGACGCCGTGCAGGAGGTGCCGGAGGGCGTGGACGCCGTACTGCACCTGCGGGTACGGCGGTTGCTGCACGCGGTGTGGCAGCTGACCGACCCGCTCGCGCCGCCCGATCCGAAGGTGGGCGACCGGCTGCGGTTCGAGCTGGAGCAGCTGTCCAACCTGCGTCCGGCGGGCAACGCGCTGCTGTGGCGGGCCTCCCGGGACTGGCCCGAGGACGCGCTCGCGGGACGGCCGCTCACCGTCCCCGACGACGAGGGGGAGGCGTGATGGCCGGACGGGGATTCGGAACGTGGCTGCGCGAGGGGGTGCTGGCGACCCCGCTGCGCCGGCTCGTCGCGGGCGTGGTCGCGCTCGTGGTGCTGGCGGGGCTGGGGTTGGTCGTCAACCTCCTGCTGGAGGAGGACCGTTCGTGCGCGCCCGGCGTCGTGAAGCCTGAGGGCAGCGAGGAGTGCGTGGGCGTCTCGGCGACCGACTACGACTGGGGGCGCAAGGCGCTCGCGCCGGTGGTGAAGGCGATCGACCGGGAGAACCGGTCCATCAAGGGCCCCTACGTCACCGTCGCCCTGCTGGAGCCCTTCACCGCGACCGACGCCGACAACCTCGGTGACGTCCTGCACGAGATGCAGGGCGCGTATCTCGCGCAGTACCAGGCCAACCACCAGTCGAACGGGGACGTCCCGGCGATCCGGCTGGTGCTGGCCAACCCGGGTGCCACCGGCGCCCATTGGGAGCACACCGTCGACCGACTGGCGTCGATGACCGGCGGCGAGGACAAGCTGCGGGCGGTCGCCGGGGTCGGCCTGAGCACCGCCAACAACAAGCGGGCGGTGGCGGAGTTGACCAAGCGCGGGATCGCGGTGGTCGGCACGTCCATCACCGCCGACAACCTCGCCAACGGCAAGGGCCGCGACCTCTTCCCCGGACTCGCCCGGGTCTCCCCCACCAACACCGACGAGGCCCGCGCCTTGACCTCCTTCGCGAAGGTCGCCGCCGACAAGGCGGTCCTGGTCTACGACCGGCGCGAGGACGACCCGTACACGGTGACGCTCCAGCGGTCCTTCCAGAAGCTGCTCGCGGGATCGCCGTACGCCCCCTGGTCGTTCAACCCGCCCGAGGACCGCAGCCAGGAGGGCTCCACCGCCAACGACCTGCGGCAGATCACCCACTTCGTCTGCGACACCGCCGCCGACACGGACACCATCTTCTTCGCCGGACGCCACACCCAGCTGCGGCAGTTCATCAACGCGCTCGGTGAACGCGGCTGCCAGCAACGGAAGTTCACCCTGCTCACCGGGGACGAGGGCTCCTACCTCACCGGCGACAAGGACCTCGACCGCCAGGCCCTCACGCACAACCTCACCGTCCGCTACACGGCCCTCGCGCACCCGGACGCCTGGATCGACTCCCCGCCCGCGACCGGCGGTTCGGCCGCCGACGCCAAGGCCCTCCAGGAGCTGGTGCGCGCGGGCGAGGGCGACAAGGTCGGCCCCATCGGCACGGTCGACCTGGAGGACGGCCAGCTGATCATCGCCTACGACGCACTGCGGCTGACCTACCAGGGCATCCGGTACGCCAAGGGCGACAAGGACCTGCCGACCCTGGAGGACGTCCGCAACGAGTGGCAGCTGATCAAGGGCACCCAGCAGCGGATCAACGGCGCGAGCGGCTGGATCTGCCTCGACAACCACGGCAACCCGTACGACAAGGCCGTCCCCATCGTGGAGTTGACACCCGAGGGCAAGGCCCGCTTCGTCAAGATCGCCTGGCCGGAGGGAAAGCCCCCGGCGAAGGAGTGCCTGCCGCCGTCGTAGCGCGTCGTACCCGCCGGTCACTGATCGTGACTGCCAGGATCCTGGCCATGAACAGTAAGACTTTCACCAGGCTGGCGCTCGGCGCGGTGTGCGCGCTGGCGATGACGATCTCCGGGGCCACGGCCGCCTCCGCCGGGGCGAACGGCTGCAACGACCGCACCTGCATCAGCGTCGACGGCAGCGGGCTGCGGGTGGAGACGATCGGCGCGTCCACCACCTGGGGCGGCGACTTCACCGGGCACTTCCACATCTGGGGCGGCGGTATCGACACCAACAGTGCGACCCAGTTCTGGGGTTACCACCAGAAGTTCACGGTGCCCGTCCACCGCGACCTGCCCAACCGCGCGGTGCTGTGCGCGGAGGGCTGGGAGCACACGAGCGGTGGGCTCCGGTCGCGGGGACGGGCGTGCGAGGAGGTGCGTTTCTAGCGTTTCCGGCGTTTCTGGCGGGCGAAGGCCTGTTACACGCCCGCGTAGGAGTGCATGCCGCCGACGAAGATGTTCACGCCGTAGTAGTTGAACAGCCAGCAGCCGAACGCGATCAGCGCGAGGTAGGCGGCCTTGCGGCCCTTCCAGCCGGCGGTGGCGCGGGCGTGCAGGTAGCAGGCGTAGGCGACCCAGGTGATGAACGCCCAGGTCTCCTTGGGGTCCCAGCCCCAGTAGCGGCCCCACGCGTCGCCCGCCCAGATCGCGCCCGCGATGATCGTGAACGTCCACAGCGGGAAGACGGCCGCGTTGACCCGGTACGAGAACTTGTCCAGGGTCGCGGAGGCGGGCAGCCGCTCCAGGAACGAGGTGGCGAAGGTGCCGGGCGTGCCGCCCTTCGCCAGCTTGTTCTCGTACGAGTCCTTGAACAGGTACAGGATCGTGCTGACCGCGCCCACGTAGAAGACCGCGCCGCACAGGATCGCCGTGGAGACGTGGATGTAGAGCCAGTACGAGTGGAGGGCGGGAACCAACTGGTCGCTGGCGGTGTACAAGACGGTGACGGCGATGCCGAGATCGAGGAGGACCGTCGTGATCAGGAACAGCCCGAGCCAGCGTACGTTCTTCTTCAGGGCGAGCAGCGTGAGGTACACCGCGACGGCCACCGTGGAGAAGGTGATGTTGAACTCGTACATGTTGCCCCAGGGGGCCCGCTCCACGGAGGCCGCGCGAGCGACGACACCGCCGAGCTGTACGAGAAAGGCGAGCACCGTCAGGGACACGGCGATACGGCCGTAGAGGTCGCCCTGTGCGTCCCCGCCGTGCGCGCCGGGCCCGTCCGGCACGTCCCGCGCACCGGCCGCGGCCCGCACGACGACCTCCGGCCGCTCCAGTACGGCGGTGCTGCCGGCCTGCGTCACGGTGACGGCCGGTGACTTCTTGGTGGCCTCGGTGGTCAGCGCGGCCGCGGTACGGCCGATCTTGCTGCGGCTGCCGAAGATCCACTCCGTGATGTAGGCGAAGAAGGCGAGCGTGTAGACCGCCATGGAGGAGTAGATCAGCGTGTTGCTGAGGTGCGCGAGGTCTTCGTTGGTGGCGGCGGCCAGTTGCGTTGCGGCGGCGAGAGTCACTTCTCGACCCCTTCGGACGGTACGGCTTGGGGGCTGGTGGGGTTGTCGTTCGAGTGCGGGTCTGTGGGGGCTGGTCGCGCCCGCGCGGCGGTAGCCGCAGATTCGACACTGTCCCGCGCCCCTGGGGAGTTCGACTCGGCGGAGTTATCAAGCGCACCGGGCGCCTGTTCGTACAGCACCCCCGCCAAGTCACCCAGCTCCTCCGGCAGCTTTGCCGACTCGCTGCGGCCCAGGCCCGCCATCTCCACGACCGTGACCCCGTCGGCGCCGCGTACCGCCCGTACCCACACCCTGCGGCGCTGGATGAACAGGGACGCGGCCAGGCCGAAGATCGCGGTGATCGCGCCGGTGAGGGCCCAGCCGCTCGCGGGCTGCTGGGTGACCTGGAAGTTGGCCCACTGCTTGGTGGACTCGTAGGTGATGGTGCCGGCGCCGTTCGGGAGCGTCATGGTCTGGCCGGGCTTGAGGTTGGAGCGGAGCTGCTGTCCCTTGGAGTCCTTGAACTCCTTCGCGTGGGACTTGTCCAGCTGGTAGACGCTCTGCGGGATACCGGAGTCGACGCCGAGATCACCGTGGTACGGCGTGAGGTTGAGCACCGGGTTGTTCAGCGCGGGGAACGTGGACGCCGTCTCGCTGCCGGTCGTGTACGTCGGCAGGAAGAACGCCGAGATGCCCAACTGCTCGGCGACCCCCTTGGCGTTCTTGTAGCCGTCGAGGACCTTGACCACACCGGTGGAGGTGACGTTGGAGTCGAGCGGAAGGAGCGGCACGGCATCGCTGAAGACGACCTTGCCCCGCCCGTCGCGCACGGTGATCACGGGGGCGTACCCGTGCGCGGTGAGGTAGACCTTCGAGTCGCCGATCTCCAGCGGCTCGTTGACCTTGACGAGGGTCTTGTGGTCCTTGCCGTAGGCGCCCTCGCTGTAGGTGATGGCCGCCTGGTAGGTGCGGGGGGTGCCCTTGTTGGGGCCGCTCGTCTCGTACGTACCGGTGAACTTGTTCAGGAGGAAACTGAACGGCACCAGGTCGTCGGTGTCGAAGAGGTTGCCGGACTTGAAGTCGTCGTACTGCGTGAGGGTGTTGGAGAACCCGTCGCCCTCGACGACGAGCTTGTTGCCCTCGGTCTTGAAGAGCTGCCCCCAGGCGAAGGCGACCAGCATCACGACGAGGGCGATGTGGAAGGCGAGGTTGCCGACCTCGCGCAGATAGCCCTTCTCGGCGGCGACGTTGTCCCCGGCGAGGTGGGCGCGGAAGCGGCGCTTCTTGAGCAGGGCGAGCGCGGCCGCGCGGACCTGCTCGGGCTCGGCGTCGGTGCGCCAGGTGGTGTAGGCGGGCAGCCGGGTCAGCCGCTTGGGCGCGCCCGGCGGGCGGCCGCGCAGCTGGCCGACGAACTGCCAGGTGCGGGGGATGATGCAGCCGATGAGGGAGACGAACAGCAGGATGTAGATCGCGGAGAACCACACCGAGCTGTAGACGTGGAAGAGCCCGAGCTTCTCGTAGACGTCCCCGAGCGTGGGGTTCTTCTTGACGAAGTCGGCGACCTTGGTGGCGTCCTGCCCGGACTGCGGGATCAGCGACCCGGGGATCGAGCCGAGCGCCACCAGCAGGAGCAGCAGCAGGGCGACCCGCATGGAGGTCAGCTGGCGCCAGAACCAGCGGGCCCAGCCGATCACGCCCAGCGTGGGCATGCTCAGGGTCTCCGCGGGCGCGGTGGAGAGCTGGGAGCCGGCCTCGCCGAGGTCCTGGTCGGCGGCGGGAGCGTCGGGCGTGGTCTTGCTCATGGATCAGATCCCCACAGTGAAGCCGGCGGACCAGGACTGGACGTCCTGCACGAGGCGGTCCCACACACCGGTCAGCAGCAGCAGTCCGGTCACGATCATCATGGTGCCGCCGATGCGCATGACCCAGACGTAGTGCCGCTTGACCCAGCCGAAGGCGCCGAGCGCCTTGCGGAAGGCGACCGCGGCGAGCACGAACGGCACCCCGAGGCCGAGGCAGTAGGCGACGGTCAGTATGGCACCGCGTCCCGCGCTGCCCTGCTGGGAGGAGAGGGCGATCACCGAGGCGAGGGTGGGGCCGATGCAGGGGGTCCAGCCGATGCCGAAGAGCGCGCCGAGCACGGGGGCGCCGACCAGGCCCATGGTGGGCCTGTTGTGGAAGCGGAACTCCCGCTGGGTCATCCAGGGCATCAGGCCCATGAAGAAGATCCCCATGAGGATCATGAGGACGCCCAGCACCTTGGAGAGGACGCTCTGGTTCTCCTGGAGCGTCTGGCCGAAGTAGCCGAAGAGCGCCCCGCTGGAGACGAACACCACGGTGAAGCCGAGGACGAACAGCGAGGCACCGGCGACCATCCGGCCGCGCCGGGCCTCGGCGAGGTCGGTGCCGGTGACGCCGGTGACGTAGGAGAGGTAGCCGGGGACGAGCGGCAGGACGCAGGGCGAGAAGAAGGAGACGAGACCGCCGAGGACCGCGATGGGCAGCGCCAGCAGCAGAGCGCCGTTGAGGACGGTGCCGTTGTAGCCGGTCTCGGCGGCGAGGGTGGTGACCGACGTGACGGCGGTGACCGGGGTGCCGGGAGTCACGTCACTTCTCCGCGAGGACCGGGGCGATCATCGTGCGCAGCTTCTCCTCGCTGAGCGCGGCCAGCGAGCGGGCGGCGATCTTCCCCTCCCGGTCGATGACGAGGGTGGAGGGGACCGCCTGCGGGTTGAGGGTGCCCTTCTTGAAGCGGAGCATCAGCTTGCCCGTGGGGTCGTACAGGCTCTGGTAGCTGACGTCGTAGTCCTGCTCGAAGGCGCGGGCGTTGGCGACGCTGGTGTCGCGGGTGTTGATGCCGACGAACTGCACGCCGTCGTCGGCGAGGTCCTTGGCGACCTTCTCCAGACCCGGCGCCTCGGCCCGGCAGGGGGCGCACCAGGAGCCCCAGACGTTCAGGACGACGACCTT
This sequence comes from Streptomyces sp. NPDC047072, assembly GCF_040643855.1. Taxonomy (NCBI): domain Bacteria; kingdom Bacillati; phylum Actinomycetota; class Actinomycetes; order Kitasatosporales; family Streptomycetaceae; genus Streptomyces; species Streptomyces sp. NPDC047072. The sequence continues at coordinate 23,831 of NZ_JBEYVC010000022.1, forward strand.
GCCCTTGTAGTCCTCGACGTCGAGCTGCTTGCCGTCGACGGTCTTGCCGGAGAGGTCGGGGGCCGCCGCCCGCTCGCCCTTCTTCACGGTCGAGATGCCGTCCTTGCCCATGATGAAGTTGGTGTCCCCACCGCCCCCGGAGGTGCCGCCCGAACTGCACGCGGACAGGGTCAGCGCGGCTGCCGCGGTACCTGCGGTGAGCAGGGCGGCACGGGTTCGGGCGCGGCTACGGCTGGCGGCACTCATGTGAAAAGTTTCGCATGCCCGTTCTGGGGATCTTGCGCACCCCCCTTGCGGGCGGAAACCCGCATATCAGGCAGCGTTTACGGAGGGGGAAGCCGGGCTCTTGAGAAACGTGTTCCAGCCACCCACGGGCGCCTGCCCGACGTCCAGCGTCCGCAACTGCGCGAGCACCTCCGGCTTCTGTACGTCCATCCAGTCGACGAACTGCCGGAAGGAGACCATGCGGATGTCCGCGCCCTTCTCCTTCTCCCGCGCGATGTGCTTCAGCGCCTGCTCCACGGCGTCCATGTAGATACCGCCGTTCCAGTGCTCGAAGTGGTTGCCGACGAAGAAGGGGGCGCGGTTGGTCTCGTAGGCCCGCTTGAAGCCGGCGATGTAGGAGCCGGCCGCCTGCTCGCGCCAGGCCGGGTAGTTGTAGGCGGGGGCGTTGGTCGAGTTGATCGACTGGTTGGCGAGCATGTTGTAGTCCATGGACAGGACCTCGAACGAGTGCCCGGGGAAAGGTATCGCCTGGAGCGGCAGGTCCCAGACGCCGTTCGTCTTGACGGGCCAGACCTGGCGGCCGCCGGGCGAGGAGGCGTCGTAGCGCCAGCCGAGTTCGCGGGCGGTGGGCAGCAGGTTGTCCTGGCCGAGGAGGCAGGGGGTGCGGCCGCCGACGAGTTCCTTCTCGTAGTCGAAGGGCAGGGCGGGCAGGTCGGTCCAGCCGGTGTTGGTGCGCCACTCCTTGACGAAAGCTTTCGCCTGAGCGATCTCCGAGCGCCACTGCGCCGGCGTCCAGTTGCCGACGGTGCCGTAGCCGGAGCAGAAGTGGCCGTTGAAGTGGGTGCCGATCTCGTGCCCCTCGAGCCAGGCGCGGCGGACGTTGGTCAGCGTCGCCTTGACGTGCTCGTCGGTGAGGTAGCCGATGTCGGAGGCGCCACGGGGGTTGTTCGGGGGGTCGTAGAGCCGCTTCTTCGACTCGGGCAGGAGGTAGAGCCCGGACAGGAAGAAGGTCATCCGGACGTCGTGCTGCTTGGCGAGGTCGAGGAAGCGCGGGAAGAGGCCGTTGCCGACCTCGCCGGCGCCGTCCCAGGAGAAGACCACGAACTGCGGCGGGGTCTGCCCCGGCTCCAGCGGCACGGGCTTGGCCGGCTGGAAGGGCTGCTTGCCGGTGAAGGAGGTGGAGCCGTCGCCGATGGGGCGGACGGGAGTACCGGTGTGGCTGGGCTTGGCACCGGCGGCGTGGGTGGCGCTGTCGGAAGGGTCGAGGGTGCCGCACCCGGCGAGTCCGACGGCGGCCGCGGCCCCCGCGCCGAGCCCGAGTGCTCCCCTTCGGCTGAGGTTGCGCATGATTCCCCGATTCGTCACGTTCTCTGAGCGGTCACCCATTCAGAGGCGGCGAGATACGGGGAGGTTCCTCAGGATTTTCCGGGTTTCGTAACAGAAGGAGGCTGATGGTCGCGCCCCTTAGGGGCGCGGGGAACTGCGCGACCAGCCACGACGGACCCGCAGCTCCCCACGAACCGACTACGCCCCGAACGCCTTGCTCTTGCCCTTCACGGGCTTGGCACCGGCCCGCAAATGCACCGGCACAAGATCGATCGCGGGCTCGGAGTAACCCACGGACACGATCCGATCCCCCTGATACGTGAACGTCGTCAAAGACGCGAGCGTGCACTGCCGCTTGCGCGGGTCATGCCACAACCGCCGCTTCTCGACCCACGACCGCACGATCCAGATCGGCAACTGGTGACTGACGAGCACCGCCTCGTGCCCCCGCGCAAGGTCCCGCGCGGCGTCCAGCGCCCCCTTCATCCGTACGACCTGATCGACGTACGGCTCCCCCCACGACGGCTTGAAGGGATTGACCAGGTGCTTCCAGTTGTCCGGCTTGCGCAGCGCCCCGTCGCCGACCCCGAACGTCTTGCCCTGGAAGACGTTGCCCGCCTCGATGAGCCGCTCGTCGGTGGCGAGGTCGAGGCCGTGCGCCTTCGCGATCGGCGTGGCCGTCTCCTGCGCCCGCTCCAGCGGGGAGGCGACGACGTAGGTGACGTCCCGGGGCGCGAGGTGCTCGGCGACCCGGTCGGCCATCTGCCGCCCCAGTTCGGAGAGGTGGTAGCCCGCGAGCCGGCCGTAGAGGATCCCGTCGGGGTTGGCGACCTCGCCGTGCCGCATCAGGTGGACGACGGTGATGTCGCCGTTGTTGTCGCTGTGGTTGTCGCCGCTCATGCCGCCGTGGCCTCCGCCGCCGCTCGGGCCGCCGCCGGAAGGGCGTCGGCGATCCGCTGAACCGCCTGCTCGTCATGGGCCGTGGAGACGAACCACGACTCGAAGGAGGACGGCGGCAGGTAGACGCCGTTCTCCAGAAGGGAGTGGAAGAAGGCGGTGAAGCGGAAGGACTCCTGCGCCTTGGCGTCCTCGTAGGTGCGCACCGGCCGGTCCGTGAAGAACACGGAGAACATGTTGGAGGCGTGCTGCACGGTGTGCGCGACGCCCTCCTTGGTGAGCGCCCCGCTGACGAGCCCCTGGATCTCCTGCGACACGGCGTTGACCTTGTCGTAGGCCGCGTCGTCGAGCAGCCGCAGCTGGGCGAGGCCCGCGGCGGTGGCGACCGGGTTACCGGAGAGGGTGCCGGCCTGGTAGACGGGCCCGGCGGGCGCGAGGTGCGCCATGACGTCTGCTCGGCCCCCGAAGGCAGCGGCGGGGAACCCACCGCCCATCACCTTGCCGAAGGTCATGAGGTCGGGCTTGACCCCGTCGATCCCGTACCACCCGCTACGGCTGGTCCGGAACCCGGTCATCACCTCGTCGGAGATGTAGAGCGCGCCGTTCTGCGCGCAGGCGTCCTTGAGTCCCTGGTTGAAGCCGGGCTGCGGCGGGACGACGCCCATGTTGCCCGGGGAGGCCTCGGTGATCACGCAGGCGATCTCGCCGGGGTGCCGGTGGAAGGCCTCGTGGACGGCTTCGAGATCGTTGTACGGCAGCACGATCGTGTCGCCGGCCTGGGCACCGGTGACGCCGGGGGTGTCGGGGAGCGCGAAGGTGGCGACTCCGGAACCGGCGGCGGCGAGGAGCGAGTCGACGTGGCCGTGGTAGCAGCCGGCGAACTTGATCACCTTGGTGCGCCGGGTGAACCCGCGGGCGAGGCGGATCGCGGACATGGTGGCCTCGGTGCCGCTGGAGACGAGCCGTACCTGATCGACGGGCTCGACCCTGGCCACGATCTCCTCGGCGAGCGCGACCTCGCCCTCACCGGGGGTGCCGAAGGAGGTGCCCTTGGACACCGCTTCCTGGACGGCGGCGATGACCTCGGGGTGGGAGTGCCCGAGGATCATGGGCCCCCAGGAGCAGACGAGGTCGACGTACTCGCGCCCGTCGGCGTCGGTGAGGTACGCGCCCTTGCCGGACACCATGAACCGGGGCGTACCGCCCACGGCACGGAAGGCGCGCACCGGGGAGTTCACGCCGCCCGGTGTGACGACGGACGCACGGTCGAACAGCGCCTGCGAGACGGGCGCATCATATGAATAGGGCAGTTCGCTCATGTCCTGCGACTTCTCCGACCTTCTCCGGTCCTGCCGGGCTTCTCGGACTCCGGCTGTCAGTGACCACCTCAGGGTAGGCCAGGGGGAACGATGGGCAGGGGGGCCGGAGGATCTGCGAAACTGGATGCAGATACACACAGCTCACCGGGACCATGGCGTCGAGCCGTTCGTTCAGGGGCTGCGAAGATCCTGCGGACAGATGTTTCAACGCACGTTTCGTCGGGCGGCCGTGGGGGAGGTCACTGACACGATGATCGGGTTGCGCGGCGGGGGCCACGCGTCCTAGAAAAGCAGTCGGGTGGAGATATGCATCGCGGTGGCGGACTGGGCGAGGGGACTGACGACCTGGGTCCTCGACGTGCCCGGCGGGGGAAGCACCGGCGAGACGCGGAGGAAGTTGCCGGTGAGTCGGAACGCGACGAACGACGTATCGAACGTCGGATCGATCGGCTGAGGGCGGAAAGCAGGAATGGTGGTCGGGTGGGGGTGACGTACAAGTACTTCGGCGCGCCCGACGGCGCGACCGCGGCCCGGGTGCCGATCTCGATGCGCCCCGAGGAACTCGGCGGCGACGAACTCGGCATGAACGGCATGTTCACCAAGATCAAGCCGGAGACGATGGCGGCGATGGTCCTCACCGGCATCGAAGGCGTCCCCCTCCACAAGGTCCCCCCGCTGGAACTGGTAGTCCTCCACCCCGACTACGCGGTCGTCAAACTCCCCATGACGGTCGTGGACCCCCTCCGAGGCATCGGCGAGGAAGCGGTCGGCGCGGCCGCCTTCATCTGGTCCACGGTCCCCGACCGCGGCGGCCCCCGAGACGCCTTCAACGTCTACCAACTGCTGCACGAATGGCAGGACTTCAGCCATCGGTTGCATGAGGCGGGGCATCAGCCTTATTGCCTTGTGTGGCCGTGAGCCGAAGGTCCGTGGGATTCGCCCGCTCTGGGCCTGTGGGGTGGTGTGCTTCTCGTTGGGCGGCCAGCTGGGCGGCCAACGCATCGGGCCCGATCTTGCTCAGGGCCCACAGGCTGCTGGCTCGACGGGCCCACCGCCAGAGCGGGTCATCCACAGGGGTGTGGAAGGGCAGCACAGGAATGCCGTGGGTGTCGAAAGGACCGGCGTCGAGGTAGCGCAGACCACCGGTGCCGCACAGATAGTGGGTGCTGTTGGCGGCTGCCGCAAGGTCGGCGAGGCGTTCGGAGCGGCCTCGCCTGGTCGGGATCACGCTGCTGTCCTGCATTCTCCCCGACCAGCCAAGAGTGCTGAGCAGAGCGATCGTCGATGCCCTCGCCAGGTCGGCCACACGGTCCGATACGTCGAGCGCGTCCAGCACCTCGGACACCGCACCCCAGTAGGGGCTGCGGCCGTAGTACTGGCGGACGAGAAGCTGAACCGTCCGGTGCGAGCAAGACGGATCAACGAGCCGTGCTTGGTTGATCAACGTCGGGCGTCCGTGGGGAAGATGCGTCGGAAGCGTGAGCCATTGCTGTCGGGATGGATCGTCCAGGGCGGCGAGTCGGGCGCGGTGCTGGTAGTCGCGCCGGGCGAACTGGACGTCGTCCAGGACGATCCACAAGTCGGCGGAGAACAGCTTCGCCAGCGTGGACAGCCGGGGAAACAGGTTCGGTTGGTGGATCGCGCACAGCCCGTCCGACCCATCGGCACTGGGCGGCTCAGGTACTGATGAGGCGGCTGTCGAAGCCGGCGCCCAGGAGGCGCTCGTAAGCGTCATACACATCCCCCGGTACGTCCTGCTCGACGGCGAAGCCGAGCTTCGGGTACTCGATCACCCGTTGCAGGTCCCCGACGAGCATGTCGACGACAAGCTTCTCGTCGCCGATCGACTTGATGTAGTCGTCCAACTCCAACGGCTCGGAGGCACACACGACCTCAGCCTCGGGCCACAGCTTGCGGCAGGTCGCATACGAGCGGCGCTCCATGTACGGCTTGGAGATCAGCAGCAGCGACTGCACTTGCACCCCGGCCTCGGCCAGCAGTTCGCGGGAGAAGGTGATGTTCTGGCCGGTGTTTGCGGCCTTCGACTCCACGATGATCGCCTCGTCCGGCACCCCCAGGCTCAGCGCGTGCTCGCGGTAGTGGACGGCCTCGCCGCGCGGGAAGCGAGCGCGGGTGGTGGGGCTGTTGCCGCCGCTGAAGACCACGACCGGGAAAAGGCCGGCGCGATAAAGGTCGACCGCAGTAGTCGCGACCCCAAGGTCGTGGCTGCCCAGGCCGATCGCCGCCGAGCAGGGCCGCAGCTCTTGGCCCATCTGGTGGTAATTCCAGATCAGCGTCGCGTCGTGGAACTGCTCGTCGGTGATCTGGCGCTGCTGGTGCTCCGGCACTGGCACTCCCTGGCTCATCCTTGCTGGCCCTTTCGGATGCCCTCAATACTGCGCAGCTGGTGGCTCAGCCCGTACTGCCGGGCCACCTGTGCCGCCTGATCGAGGACGGACAGCCCATCATTCCGGGTCGCCGCATCCGACAGAAGGATGTGCCCGTACGCGGTGTCCAGCCTCACCCGCTGCATCGGGGAGTCGACCGTGCCGGTGGTGCGCGCGATGTCGATGTAGTGCAGTGCTTGCTTCAGGTCACCGGCACCGCGATGAGCCAGGGCCAGCTTCTGGTGGGCGACCGACCAGTCCTCCGGCTCGCCAAGGTCCTCGAAGGCACGAGTGGCGGCCGTCATCGCGTTGGTGGCGTACTCGTTGTCGCCCTCCTTGCTCAGCGCCGTACCCACCCACAGCCGCGCCCTGGCACGGTCACGCGGGCTCAGGCGCTGGTCCCCGGCGAGGTGTTCGTAGTGGCGAGCGGAGGACTCCAACTCGCCCGACATCTCCTGAACGACGGCCAGGGACAGCTCGATCTGAGCCACCCGGCGTGGGATGTCGAGCTCGGTGAACATGCCGCGGGCGGTCAGGTAGGAGTGGCGGGCGGAGAGTGGGCCGAGGATCGCGCCCTGATCGCGCTGGAGGTCGCCCAGGAGCACGAGGGAACGGCCGTACAAATAGAGACCTTTGTCGTCCAGCTGATGCGGTGCACGGCTGCCCAACCAGCGGTTCAACAAGGTCGAGGCGAACGGGAAGTCCTGGCGGCTGATGCAGACAACAGCGCGCTCGATGTCCTCGGTCCAGGTCTCGTAGTCCGCCGGCCGCCCGCTCTTCCGCTCAGGGAACAGCACTGCCTCGAAGCGGGTTTGGGCGGCGGAATCCGCCCGTGCGAGTGCGGTATCGAGGATGGCCTGGGTGTCCGGTCGGGGCTGCGTCTCCGCGCCGAGGCTCTCCCACTTCGCAACCGTGCGCAGCGCGACACCAAGGTGCTCGGCGAAAGCACGTGTGCTCATACGCAACGCGGCGCGCAGGGCGCTCGCCTCCCGACCTGTCCACTGCTGCACGCTGACCACGGATGACCTCCCTCCGTCACGTATGGAAGCACTGTCGGTGACGACGTGGGGTGGGAAGTGCAACGGAAGTACAACAGCAGGTCATTTCGAGGCCGTTCACGACGGCCGACGCTGTGGGCATGGACGACGACCTCATCACCGAACGCCGCCCCGTCGCCTTCCCTCAGGTCTTCGGCTACCTACGCCACGTCACCGGCGGGCTATCCCGCCACGCGGCGCTCGTCGACTGCCTCATCGAGTACTGCGACCGGCACGAACTGGCCCTGTGCGGCGTCTTCACCGAACGCGACTCCACGGTGATCACCCGCTCCCCCGCCTTCGTCGGTCTGCTCGACGTGCTCGAACTCCCCGATGCCTACGGTGCCGTGATTCCGGCTCTCAGCCACCTCGGCCCGAAGGACCTCGGCACCGAGCGCAGGCGGCAGATAACAGCAGCAGGCGCTCGTCTGATCGTGGTCCGCCGCCTCACGCCGACCACGGAATCCACCTCTTCACTCGGCGCGAGCCACAGCTTCCGGCCGCAGGGGGATGCGTGATGTCCGTGCGCGATGCGTTGCGAAGGGCTCCCATGGCGAACGACGTGCCGGGACTGCGGCTGCTGAAGGTCGGCGACGGCTGGGACGTCGTGCGCACCTCCGCCGAGATCGGCCTCCTAGCCCTGGCCTACCTGCGCTGCATCGGTACTTCCGTCGGCCCCGTGCTCTACGACAGGCCCAACGGGCGTCTCTACTACGCCGTCCCGACCGGCACCGCAGCCAGCTGGGCCGATCTGCCGGTACGGCACCTCTCCACCAACTCCTGGCTCATCGCACCCGGCCTGGAGCTGCTCGACGACTGGTTCGGCGGGTGGTGCGAGCTGCCTGACGACGACACCCTCACCGACACGGAGGCCCTCCGCGCTGCTCTCCAGCACCCCTACGTCGCCACAGCTCTGGAGACGGTGCGATGACCAGCCGCACGATCATGCGCCACCAGGAGTGGACCCTCCAGCCCGACCGGAAACCCGACGCAGAGCCCACCACGTACGCGATGCAGTGCGCGGTCTGTGGCGAGACCTCGCCGCCCAGCACCGACTTCGCCGACCCGCAGAACTGGGTGTTCACGCACGGTGGCCGCAATCCCTCGCACCATACGTACCGGGAGATCATCACCCGCCCGTGGAGGGCCTGGTGGAAGCCGTAAACGGCCGTCTCACCGCCCAGGTCACGCAGGGCGCCCGCTAGGCCGGACCACTGCTGATCGTGCTCGTGTCCGCCTCGTAAAGCTTCGCGATCGACGTGACCGCCTCGACACGCACGGATCACACCCCTGACCCGGGCTTGGCGAGGGGTTTCACCGGCTGAGCTGGCGGCCACCTGATCGCCGCCCACTACCAGGCCCGACCGCTCATACCCAACCAGTGGAGATTCCATGACCGTGATGAACACCAGCGCCGAGAGGCGGGGGACCAAAACAGCTCCGCGGCTCGTGGCCAGCCCGTTTCTCGCTCAGTACCTCCTCGTCCAGCCCGGCCGGGCAGCCGGCGTGCGTATCCCGGAGGTCCGCTACGAGGAGCTGCGGGCCGCCGGCGCGGAAGGCCGATCCGTCCCGGACTGGCTGGCCGACGCGGCGCGGGAAGCGTGGGGGACCGAGCTGCCCGCGTCGCCGGTCGGGAACGTCGTGCTCGTCCGCGAGCGGTCCCGGTACGGGTACGGCAAGGCGTCATGGGAGATCAACCTCGGCTGTGACTATGACTGCGAGTTCTGCTACCTCGGGGAGAAGCGGTTCGAGGGCCTGGACTGGGCCGGTAAGCAGGCGCTGCTGCAGACACTGAGGGATGCCGGTGTCTTGTGGTTGCAGATCACCGGCGGTGAGGCGCTGATCGACCGCGAGTTCGGCGCCGCGTACGAGTACGCCCACCGGCTCGGGATGATGGTCCAGGTCTCGTCCAACGGCTCCTCGCTGCGGAAGCAGCCGATCCGGGACCTGTTCGCCCGCCACCGGCCGTACCGGCTGACCCTGAGCGTCTACGGCGCCACCGCCGAGACGTACGACAAGGTGACGCGGAACCGCGGGGCGTTCGGCCGGTTCCTGACGGGCCTGGACGCCGCCCACGAGGACAGGCTGCCGGTCCGCCTGAACGTGATCGTCTCGGATGGCAACGCGCACGAGACAGAAGCGATGGTGCACCTCGCGAAGTCGTATGGCTTCCCGCACCAGGTCTTCACGAACATGTCGCCCACCATCGACGGTGAGGCGAACCCCCTGGCGACGCAGGCACTGGGGCATCTCAAGGCCCGGAGCGTCTTCACCGGCTGCAACGCCGGCCACACGTTCTTCCACGTCAACCCGCACGGCATCGCGTCGATCTGCAAGGTCGGCCGCGACCCCAGCGTGAACCTCATCACCGAGGGCGTCGAAGCCCTCCCCCGACTCGGCGCGATCGCCGAGTCCCTACAGCTCCGCACCGGTGGATGCTCCGGCTGCACGAAGGTCGGCACATGTCGCACGTGCCGACCGCTAGCCAGGCTCTACCAGGAGGCGGGGGACCGACGAGAGCTCTACTGCCAGCATGGAGGTTACGGATCATGACTCCGCCCACCGCACTCCTTACCCCGCCTCGCGGACCGATCATGCTCACCATCGGTCGACGTCCGGCGGACAACCCGACCAGCGCCCTGCCGGTACCGCTGACCGCCGCGTCGATCAAGGACGGCGAGTTCCAGATCATCGCCGACCTGGACGAGGCTGCCGAGGGCGCCGAGTGCAGCTGCTCGGCCGGTGACGACCAGCCGTACTAGATCCACCACGGGCGGCGCCCGTGCCGCCTGCTCGCTCCACCGCCTCAGTGCCGCCCCGGCCGTACCCTGGCCGGGGCGGCACTCCCTTGTACCCGAGCCCCCCTGAGGAACCGCGCGTGTCCATGTCCCGCATCCCCTTCGAGCAGCTCCCCGCCGGCATCCGCCGGGCCATCGCCGACAAAACCGGCGCCGTCCATCAGGCGGCCACCGCGCCGGGCGGCATGAACTCCGGCATCGCCTCCGTCCTGGAGACCGAAAACGGCAGGGTCTTCGTGAAGGGCATCCCGACCGACCACCCCCAGGTCGGTGCACAGCGGCGCGAGGCGGCCGTCGCCCCATACCTACCGGAATCCTCTCCACGCCTGTACTGGCATCTGGAGTTCGGCGGTTGGAGCTTGCTCGGCTACGAGGTGATGGACGGCCGCCATGCCGACTACACGCCAGGCTCGCCCGACCTGCCGCTCGTGGAAGCCGCGCTCGTCGAACTGCAGGGCGTTACAGCACCCGCCGACATCAAGATCAAGGACGCCGTCGACCGGTGGGCGGACTACGCACCGCCAGGTACGGCGCACTACTTCGAGGGCAACACTCTCCTGCACACCGACTTCGCCCCGGACAACGTCCTGATCACCGGTGCCCGCGCACGACTCATCGACTGGGCCTGGCCGACCCGAGGGGCGGCCTGGATCGACCCCGGCGCACTTGTCCTCCAGCTCATGGACGCCGGGCATTCCGTGGAGGAGGCCCTCGCCTTCGCCAGTCGGTTTCCGTCCTGGCGGGACGCAAAGGCCGAGGCACTCGCGGCGTTCAACTTGGCCACGGCGGCACTGTGGCGGGAGATTGCTGAAGTGGAGCGGACACCATGGAAGTTGGGGATGGCGAAGCGGGCGGCGGAGCTCGCGCGCGTCCGGGACTGGGCCCTGTAGACGTTAAGTAATACGCCCACCCGAGGTGTCCGCCTCCTCAAGCCACGAGGGCGGCATCGCCTTCACCGGAGCCATCAAGGCCACCGTGACGTCCCGTCCCGCGCCCACCTTTCCGCCGTCGACCGAAGTGCCCCGCCCACATGCCTACTGCGTCCGAGCCGAGCCCTCAGCTCACGTGTGCTGGCCCCGGCCGTGGCCGAATAGAAAAATTCTTCGGCCTTGTCATGAGATCGGGCCTGCCACGCCTCTTCAGACGTGTACAGCCTCTGCCCTGGACCACAGAGCGGGAGGCCGCCAACTATGAGGAGGTGTTCCGTGGAGATCGCGGGCGCATTGTTGTCCATCGGCGTCGTCCTGGCTCCGAGTCTAAAGGGGTGGGTGGACAGCGTGTCCTACCGCAATCGGGTGGAGGCGAGAGCAGCTCTGATTCGGGCCAAGCGTCAGCAAGGGGACGACGACGGCGCAAAGCAGTTCGGCAAGCGGGGGCAGAACCGTGTCTGAAAAACCGGAGGCCCAGGTGACTGAAGCCCTGGAATCTCTGTATCGGGATCATCGTGGTGAGATGCAGGGGCTTGCGCGCCGGCTCCTGGCCGAGGAGCGGCTGCCGGAGTCCGTGCTGTCCGCCGAGGACGTGGTGCAGACCGCATTTGCCAAGGTTTTGCGCGCCCCTGAACAGATCCACGATCCCCGCGCTTATCTCTATGCCGTGATACGCAGCGACGTACGGGCCACAAGCCGTCAGAACCAACGGCGCGCGGTCTTGGCCGCAGTGCCCGCCTGTCAGGCGCAGTCGGCGGACGGGCAGGTCGCGGACTTCAGCGACCTGGTTGCCAATCGTGTGGCTGTGTATAGAGCCTTGTACGACCTACCTGCGCAGCAGCGAACCGCTGTATGGGCGACCAAGGCGTTGGAGTACACGCACGCCGAGACAGCCGAGGTTATGAACAGGAGGCCGAGGACGGTCGCCACTCATGTCGTGCGCGCGGTGGCAGCGCTTCGAATCCATCTGGCTGCTCTGCTGGTGGTAGGCGTCATGGTGCTCTCCCTGACAGGGAGCCGCCTCGTCAAGAGGATGCAACCCCCAGCAGGCAGCCCTCAAGACCCCCTGCTGCAGGCTCCGTCAGCCTCGACGTGGATCTACGGGGCCGTAGGTTGTCTCCTCATCTCCGGCCTGGCCCGTTGGGCGTTCAGGTTGTGGACACGCCGCCGACAGGCCATTGAAGATGGGGGGACATTCGCACCGCGCCCCGTCATGGATCGGATCCGGGAATCGTTCAGGGAACGCCGGTACAACCGCGCAGTCTCTCGGAAGTCGCAGCGACGCACACCCATGCCCGAGGACGACCTTCCCGAGGACGAGGGAGTCGTGCGTACGCGGACGCGCTTCCCCGGCAGATAGACAGGACCACACGCTCGTGCGGAACTGAGGGCATATCCAGGGCACATGAGCCTGGGAAACGGCGTTGACCGGTGAGAACTACGGAGATGAGTTATCCCGGGTCAAGGCACATCCCACCGAGAAACCCCAGGTCAGCACCCTTCCGCCCTCAATCCCTGCACGAATGGCAGGACTTCAGCCACCGCCTCCACGAGGCGGGCCATCAGCCGTACTGCTTGGTGTGGCCCTGAGCCGCTGTTTCACGGGGGGCTCTTGACGAGCGATCACAATGCTCAGCGGCAGTGGCTGATCCATGTTGGAGGAGCCCAGGAAGAGCCCCAGACCACGGCAAAGGGCGTGCGCTTCTCGCCCCGTTCGTTATCCCTACCAAGTCGGGAACTTCGATCCTTGCCGACCTGTCACCCATCCCCGCACCATACGGCGGCCGCGCCGCAACGAAACGCGCTTCGCCTACTCTGGGGCACCAGGGAGGCAGGGGACCGGTGATGTGGGTGGGGCGGCGGGGCTGGGCCGTGGTGTTGGGGACGTTGGTTGCCCTCGCCGCGTTGTTCGCCGTTGTCTGTCCGTGTTTCGAAGAGGCCGGGGCACCGGTCAGGACCGTTGCCGTCGCGCATGATCTGCCGGACGATCACGCCTGTCTGTCGCCCGGGCAGGGGCACTGTGGGGCGAAAGTCGTCGTGGGGAGTCCGGCCACCGGGCCCGGGGCGCATCCTCAGCCGCTTGTGCCGCCCGCTCTGGTGGACGCGCGGCCCGCTGTCGTCCCGGGCGGAACCACCCCGTACACCGCGGATCCCCGCGCGCCCGATCTGCACGTCCTGCAAGTGCTGCGGACCTAGAGCGGACACCGATCGCAGGTGTCCGTCAATTTCCGCTGTACACAAGGGACTTCAGCATGTCTTCCACCAGTTCGAAAAACACCAAGAAGGCCAAGGCCGACGCCCGGCGGGCCAAGATAGAAGAGGCGCGGCGCATCGAGCAGGCCCGTGAGCGCCGTAACCGGATCATCACCGTCGCGTTGTCCGCCGCGATCCTCGTCGGCGTGGCCGGAGGCGGGTGGTATCTCGTCGATGCCGCCAACGAGAAGGAGGCGGCCGCGGCCGAGCCGGTCTCCGGGGAGAAGACGTGGGGGAAGCTGAGCCAGACCCACGTCGACAAGCAGGTCGACTACCCGATGACCCCGCCCGTCGGCGGTGACCACGCCCCCGTCTGGCAGAACTGCAACGGCGACGTCTACACCCAGCAGATACAGAACGAGAACGCCGTGCACGCCCTGGAGCACGGCGCGGTCTGGGTCACCTACAACGACAAGGCCGCCGACGCCGACGTGAAGGCGCTCGCCGACAAGGTCGCCAAGACGCCGTACACCCTGATGAGCCCGTACCCCGGGCAGTCCTCGCCGATCACGCTCTCCGCCTGGGGTCACCAGCTGAACGTGACCGAGCAGTCCGACCCCCGGGTCGCGGAGTTCCTGGAGAAGTACGTCCAGGGCGCGCAGACCCCGGAGCCGGGCGCCGCCTGCACGGGCGGCAAGTCGGCGTGAGCCGGAGAGCGTGAGTCCGGCCGGAGTGGTCTCGGTTCGAACGGGCACTCGTATGCCATCAACGACTGAACCGAGGAACGACTGAACCGAGGGGTGGCAGACCGCTCATGGAGATCTCAGGCGTCATCAGCGCGATCGTCATCGGCATCGTGATCGGTGTCCTGGGCCGGCTCGTCGTCCCCGGACGCCAGCGCATCGGCATCCTCTGGACGATCCTGATCGGCATCGTCGCCGCGTTCATCGGGACCGGCATCGCCGCCGGTCTCGACGTCGCCGACACCGACGGCGTCGACTGGATCGAGTGGCTCATCCAGATCGCCCTCGCCGCGGTCGGCGTCGCGGCCGTCAGCAAGGTGAAGGTCCGTCACTGAACCGGTCCGTCACCGACCGATCCGTCAACGACCCTACGCGGGCCTGCCACGAACCCTCGTGCAGGCCCGCGTAGGCCGTCCACCGCGTGAACACCGGGCACCTCTCCCGCCACCACGCCCGCTCCGCCCGCCCCACCCGTCAGCGACTCCCCCTCGATGTCGACGCGCGGCAGCCTGCGCTCCAGCCACCCCGGCAGCCACCACGCCCGGTCGCCCAGCAGCGCGAGCACCGCGGGGACGAGCGCCATCCGTACGACGAAGGCGTCCAGGAGTACGGCGGTCGCCATGCCGAAGCCGATCATCTTGATCATGGACTCGTTCTCCCCGACGAACCCGGCGAACACCGCGATCATGATCAGGGCGGCGGCCACGACGACCCGCGCGCTGTGCCGGAACCCCGAGACGACCGCCTGCCGGGCCGGCTCCCCGTGGACGTACGCCTCCCTCATCCGTGAGACCAGGAAGACCTCGTAGTCCATCGCCAGGCCGAAGATGATGCCCACCAGGAAGATCGGCATCAGGCTCATGATCGGGCCGGTCTGCTCGACGCCGAACAGCCCCGCGCCGTGGCCCTGTTGGAAGACCAGCACGACCGCGCCGAGCGCCGCGAGCACCGAGAGCAGGAAGCCGAGGGCCGCCTTCAGCGGGACGAGGACCGAGCGGAAGACGGCCAGCAGGAGGACGACGGCCAGTCCCACGATAGTGATCAGGTACGGGACCAGCGCGGCCTGCACCTTGCCCGCGATGTCGATGTTCAGCGCGGTGGTGCCGGTGACCTCGAAGGAGGCGCCACCTGCCGCCGACTCGATCGCCGGACGCTCGGCCCTGATGGTCTTGACCAGGGTCTTCGTCCTCTCGTCGGTCGGGCTGGTGGACGGGGTCGCGGTGAACACGGCGGTGTTTCCCACGTCGTTGAAGTGCGGCTGTGTGACGGAGACGATCCCGGCCGTGCGGGCGATCCGTTCGCCGACGGCGCTCACAGCGGCCTTCGGGTCCGTGACGCCCTTCGCGTCCACGACGATGGTCAGCGGGCCGTTGAAGCCGGGGCCGAACCCTTCCGCTAGGGCGTCGTAGGCACGGCGCTCGGTGGTGGACGTCGACTTCGACTCGTCGCCGGGCATGCCCAGCTGGAGGCCCGTCATCGGCAGCGCGAGGGCACCGAGGCCGACAACTCCCAGGAGCAGTACGGGAATCGGGCGCCGCAGGACGAAACGGGCCCAGCGGGTACCGAGGTTGTCGACGGAGTCGGACTGCTCGGCCTTCTTCCGCGAACGGCGCCTCAGCACCGCCTCCGGCCAGAACCCCAGCAGCGCCGGTACCGCCGTCAGCGCGACGAGTACCGCCACCACGACCGCCCCCGCCGCCGTCAGCCCCATCTTCGTCAGCGTCGGGATGCCGACGACCGCGAGG
Organism: Streptomyces sp. NPDC047072; assembly: GCF_040643855.1. Classification (NCBI taxonomy): domain Bacteria; kingdom Bacillati; phylum Actinomycetota; class Actinomycetes; order Kitasatosporales; family Streptomycetaceae; genus Streptomyces; species Streptomyces sp. NPDC047072. The sequence goes on from NZ_JBEYVC010000022.1 coordinate 39,430, forward strand.
CCGGCCAGCGCGATCACCACGGTCAGCCCGGCGAAGACGACCGCGGAGCCGGCCGTGCCGACCGCGAGCCCCACCGCCTCGTCCGGCGCGTGCCCCTTGGCGCGTTCCTCTCGGTAGCGGGAGACCACGAAGAGCGCGTAGTCGATGCCGACCGCGAGGCCGAGCATCATCGCGAGGGTGCCGGTGCTGGTGGACAGGCCGAGCGCGTTGCCGAGCAGCGTGATCGTGAACATGGTGACGGCGACGCCGATCACCGCGGTGAGCAGCGGCAGCCCCGCCGCGGCGAGCGAGCCGAAGGTGACCAGCAGGACGAGCGCGGCGACCGAGATGCCGACGACCTCGGCGACCCCGCCGGGCCCGCCCCCGCCGTCCATCGCGGACCCGCCCGCCTCGACGGTCAGCCCGGCCTCCCGGGCCGGACCGGTGGCCTTCTCCAGCGCGGTGCGGCTCGCGTCGGTGACCTCGGCGGACTTCACCTCGTAGGTGACGGTGGCGTACGCGGTCGAGCCGTCGTCGCTGACCGCCTTCGCGGAGAAGGGGTCGGCGACCCCCGCCACCTGCGTGCCGTCGCCCAGCGCGGTCACCGTGGACTCGATCGCCGCGCGGTTGTCCGCGGCGGTGACCTTCCGGCCGTCGGGGGCGACGAACACCACCACTGCGGTGGCGCCGTCGGCGGCCGCGCCGGGGAAGCGTTGCTGCATCAGGTCGTACGCCCTCTGGGACTCGATGCCCGGCATCGAGAACTCCGCGTCGGTGGTCCCGGGTGCCTTGAGGGCGCCCAGTCCCACGCAGGTCAGGACGCCGAGCCAGAGCAGGGCGACGTACCGGCGTCGTCGGAAGGCCAGTCGGCCCAGTCGGTGGAGGAAGACAGCCACGGCGGAACTCCAGGTCAGGTATCGGGTACCTGCTCAGGCTGGCCCGCGGGGGCCCACCGGGTCGTCGTGCGCCTGCGGTCAGTTCGGACTACCGGAACGGCAGCAGCGGGTACGGGATCTGCGGTACGTCCGTCGCGAGGCGCCGCGTCTCACAGCGCGCGCGGTGACGGCCGTACGAGACCCGTCTGGTACGCGATCACCACGAGCTGTGCCCGGTCCCTCGCGCCGAGCTTGGTCATCGCGCGGTGGACGTGCGTACGCACCGTCAGCACGCTCAGGACCAGTTCCGCGGCGATCTCGTCGTTGGAGCGGCCCTCCGCGGCCAGCGCGGTGACCTCGCGTTCGCGCGGGGTGAGGTCGGCGAGGCGTTCCGGCGCGGCGAGGAGGCCGTCGGCGGTGGCGGGCGCGGTGAGGAAGCGGGTGATCAGGGCGCGGGTGGCGCCGGGCGAGAGGAGGGCCTCGCCGGCGGCGACGGTGCGGATCCCGGCGAGCAGCGCGTCCGTGGTGACGTACTTGCCGAGAAAGCCGCTCGCGCCGACGCGCAGTGCCTGGGCGACATACTCCTCGGTCTCGAACATGGTCAGCACGAGCACGCGGGTGCCGGTGAGTCCGGGGTCCGCGCAGAGGGCGGCGGTGGCGGCGAGGCCGTCGGTGCCGGGCATGCGGATGTCCATGAGGACGACGTCGGGGCGGTGGACGCGGGTCAGCTCCAGCGCCTCCTGCCCGTCGGCGGCCTCCCCGACCACCTCCATGTCCGCGCAGGAGTCGATGAGCAGCCGGAACGTGCCCCGGAGCAGGGCCTGGTCGTCGGCGAGCAGCACACGGATGGTCATGGGAGGGACCTCGGCTTCGAGCGGGACGGGGAGGGGGGCGAGACGGGACGAGGAGGGAGGGCGCAGACGGAGGGGGCGGGACGGCGGAGACGGAACAGAGACGGGACAGGGGCGAGGTCGGTCAGGGGGACCTCACCGCCGTAACCGCCCTAACTGCCGTAGCCGCCCTAGCTGCCGTAGCTGCCGTACACGATGACGACACGACGGCTCTCACGGCGGCGCCACCCCCTCCCGCCGCACCCCGAAGTGCACCGGCAACACCGCCGCCACCTCGAAGCCACCCCCCTCCCGCGGCCCCGCCCGCAACTCGCCCCCCACCGAGTGGGCGCGCTCACGCATACCGATGAGACCGAAGCCCCCGGGAGCCGCAGCCCCGATGGCCCCACCGCCGGCGACCGGGCCCCGCGACTCCCCCGGCCCCTCGCCGACAACCGAACCCCGCAGCCCCTCCGAGCCCACGCCGACAACCGAACCCCGCAGCCCCTCCGACCCCTCACCGCCGACCAAACCCCGCAGCCCCTCCGCCCCCTCACCGACAACCAAACCCCGCAGCCCCTCCGCCCCCTCACCGACAACCAAACCCCGCAGCGCCCCCGGCCCCTCGCCGACAACCAAACCCCGCAACCCCTCCGAGCCCACGCCGAAAACCGGACCCCGCCGCCCCTCCGCCCCCTCGCCGCCGACCAAACCCCGCAGCCCCTCCGCCCCCTCGTCCGTGACCGTGATCCGCAGCAGCTCCTCGCCGTACCCCAGCCGCACCCTCGCCCCCGAACCGCCCCCGTGCCTGGTCACGTTGGTGAGGGCCTCCTGGACGATCCGGTACGCCGTGAGGTCCACCCCCGGCAGCAGCGGCCGCACCTCGCCCTCCACCGCGACGGACACCTCTAGCCCCGCGGACCGGCACCCGGCGACCAGTTCGGGCAGCCGGTCGAGCCCGGGCGAGGGCTCCAGCGACGGCTCCGGCGAGTCGGGATCGTCGGCCTGCCTCAACACCCCCACCGTCGCCCGGAGTTCGAGCAGCGCCGCGGACGTCGTGCCGGCCAGTTCCGCGAGGATCTTCCGGGCCTGCTCGGGGTGGCTCTCCGCGAGGTGGGCCGCGGTGCCGGCCTGCGCGTTGGCGACGGCCATGTGGTGGGCGACGACGTCGTGCAGCTCGCGGGCGATCCGCATGCGCTCCTCGGCGACCCGCGCCCGGGCCTCCTCCTCGCGCGTGCGTTCGGCGTGCGCGGCCCGGGCCGTCACGGCGTCCAGGTAGGCGCGCCGCAGCCGGTTCTTGCCGCCCATGGACAGCGGCAGCAGCAGCCACAGCGCGGTGCCGAAGGTCCGCAGCAGGAACTGGTCCCCGAGCCGGGCGGCGGACAGACTCGTGACCATGAGGAGGGCCATGGTCGCGTAGCCGAAGCGGCGGGCGGTCCGGGAGTCGGTGAGGTCGTCGAGCCAGTAGAGGGCGGCCATGACGGGGGCCAGCAGCAGCGGGCTGGGCAGATAGCCGAGGCCGGTCAGGACGGCGGCGACCGCCGCGGTGACGACGAGCGCGGGCCGCGGGTGGGCGCGCGCGTACAGGACCGCGGCACCGGCGACGACCGCGAGGATCCGCGCGGGCCACGCGTTCTGCGGGGGCGCGGACTCGGGGGTGCTGATCTGGGCGCCGAAGACCGTGCAGGCGCCGAGCGCCACCGCCATCACCACGTCGGCGAGCCGCGCATGGCGCTCCACGTACCGCTCCAGGCCGCTGCTCATCACGCCTCCATGGTGACCCGGCCGGGGTCCGCAGGCGTCCTGCGCCGGTGAGCGATGCGGACTACTGGAACGGGAGTACGGCCTACCACAGGCGCAGTAGTCCCCAACCGGAGTACCGGAGTCCCCGACCAGCCAATGTTGTGCACTTTATTGACGGCAGTCAGTAGAGAGCCTACCTTCACGGTGTCCTTCCTCCGCTCAAGGGAGACCGCGATGCCCCCGTCCCCCGCGTCCACCGGCCAGCTCCGCCGGGTCGCCCTCTCCGGCCTCCTCGGCACCGCCGTGGAGTTCTACGACTTCCTCGTCTACGGCACCGTCGCCGCGCTGGTCTTCGGCGAACTGTTCTTCCCCGGCGCCGACCCCGCCGTCGGCACGATCGCCGCGTTCGGCACCTTCGCCGCCGGCTATGTGGCCCGCCCGATCGGCGGCATCCTCTTCGGCCACTTCGGCGACCGGCTCGGCCGCAAGTCGATGCTGCTGCTCACGATGGGCCTGATGGGCGGCGCCAGCTTCCTCATCGGCCTGCTGCCCACCTACGACACCATCGGCGTCTGGGCGCCCGTCCTGCTGATCACCCTGCGCGTGGTGCAGGGCATCGCCATTGGCGGTGAGTGGGGCGGCGCGACCCTGATGGTCGTGGAGCACGCGGGTGAGAAGCGCCGCGGTCTGTGGTCGAGCTTCACCCAGATGGGAGCCCCGCTCGGCTCCCTGATCTCCGCGGCCGTCGTCGCCCTGGTCTCCGCCCTCCCCAAGGACCAGTTCGCGGCCTGGGGCTGGCGGGTGCCGTTCCTGCTGAGCGTGCTGCTGCTCGGCGTCGGCCTGTTCGTCCGCCTCCAGGTGGTGGAGAGCCCGCTGTTCGCCGAGGTGAAGAAGGACCGCGCCGAGTCCCGGATGCCGATCCTCGACGTACTCAAGCGCCCCCGTCCCGTCCTGCTGGCCTGCGGGGTCGGCATCGGCGCCTTCACCGCCCAGTCCCTGCTGACCAGTTACCTGATCTCGTACGCCACCGGCATCGGCTACGCCCGCCCCCAGGTCCTCACCGCGCTCACCGTCTCCGCCGCGGTCGCCCTGGTCGTGCTGCCCTGCGCCTCGGCGCTCTCCGACCGGATCGGCCGCCGCCCGGTCGTCCTCGCCGGAGCACTCCTGTCGGCCGCGACCGCCTTCCCCGTCCTCGCGCTCGTCGACTCCAAGTCCCCCGGACTGCTGATCCTCGCCGTGGTGCTCGGCCACGGCATCGCGCAGTCGATGATGTACGGCCCGCTCGGCGCCCTGTTCAGCGAGATGTTCGGCACCAAGGTCCGCTACACCGGTGCCTCCCTCGGCTACCAGGGCGCGACCCTGGTCGGCGCCGGCTTCTCACCGGTGATCGCGGGCAGCCTGGTCGCGGGCAGCGACAGCGGCACGCCGGTCGCGCTGCTGGTGGCCGGGGGCTCGCTGATCACCGCGCTGACGGTGTGGTTCGTCCGCGAGACGAGCGGTACGTCGCTGGCGAACCGGGCCGTCGAACCCGCCCCGGCGACGAAGGAGACCGCGGCCTCCTAGGACTCCCGCTGTGCCGTACGACCGTCTGCCGTACGACCGTCTGCCGTGCCCACGGCGGGCGGTCGTACCCCGGCGACCGGGCCGTACCCTTGCGACCGTGGAGGACGACGACATCCTGGACGCTTCGGAGGGCCCCCAGCAGCGGCCCCAGTCGCTCATGCTCACCTTCTTCGGCAACCACGTCCTGGACCGGGGCGAGGTGTACGTGTACTCCGGCAGCATCATCGAGGTGCTCGGCCGGGTCGGCGTCGGCGAGCAGGCCGTCCGCTCCACGCTCACCCGCATGGTCAACCGCGGGCTGCTGCACCGCCGGCGCGAGGGCCGCAAGATGTTCTTCGGCCTGACCCCGCAGGCCGGCCGGGTCCTGGAGGACGGCCGCACCCGCATCTGGACGCAAGGCGCGGTCAACGACGACTGGGACGGCTCCTGGACCCTGCTCGGCTTCTCACTGCCCGACTCGTGGAAACGCCAGCGGCACGATCTGCGTTCGCGGCTGACCTGGTCGGGCTTCGGCGCGCTCTACAGCGGGCTGTGGATCGCGCCGGGTCATGTGGACGTCTCGGCCGTCGTCGAGGAGCTGGGGCTCACCGCGCACGTGAAGATCTTCCACGCCGAGGCGGCCCCGGTGACCGACATCGAGCAGATGATCCGGGACACGTGGGAGCTGGAGTCCATCGCGGCGCGCTACGTCGCGTTCGACAAGCGCTGGACGGCACACCTGGACTCCGCCACCGCCGAGGACCCCCTCGCCACCCGCCTCCGCCTGGTCAGCGAGTGGCTCTCCACAATCCGCACCGACCCCCGCCTCCCCTCCCGCCACCTTCCCCCGTCCTGGCCGGCGGGCCCGGCCCAGGAGACGTTCCGCAGGGTCGCCCGGCGGACACAGGATCCCGCGGCGGCGATGGCGGGGGAACTGCTGGAGACCGCCCCTTAGCCAGAGGCGGCCTCCGTGCGCGTCGGTCCCGGCGTCCGGCCCTACGACACCCGGAACGTCACCGTCTTGGCGCCGGTCTTCGGGACGTACTCCTGCTTCCAGGTCCATCCGGCGCTGCCGCGCTTGTAGTGGAGTTCGACGGAGGAGTTCTTCTTCCACCAGTAGTTCCAGCCGGTGGCGCAGGTGTGGGCGTTGGCCCTCCAGACCGGCGAGTCGTCCCAGTCGTCGAACTGGTTGTAGCCCTTGACCCAGAACTGCAGGCTCACGTCGGAGTCGTTGCAGACGGTGATCTGTACGGCGGCGACCTCGTCGGCGTGGGCCGTGGCGGGGATCGCCAGACCGCCGAGGACGGCCGCGGCGGTGAGGGCGGCGACGCCGAATCCTCTTCTGATGTCAGGCATACCGGTTCCATCTTCCTTGCGAGTGAGGGCGGTTCACTTGAGCAGTCCCTTGGCGCGCAGCCAGGACCGCGCGGCCTTGCCGGGGGCCTCCCCGGCGTTCACGGAGGCGGCGAGCAGGGCCAGTTGCCCGGTCGTCAGGACCGGACCGAGGCGGGCCAGGGCCTTGCGGGCGGCCAGGCCCGCGTAGGGCGACTGGATGAGCGGGAAGACGTGCTCGGACGGGATGACCTCCGCGGGGTCGTCCAGGACGACCAGATGGTCCCGGGTGAGGACGGGGTCGGTGCTGCGCAGGACCAGTACGTCGGCGGTGGCCGAGGTACCGGCCGAGGTGAGGGTGACGCCGTACGCCTTCTTCAGCGCGGCGGGCGTCGGGCTGTCGGGGTCGGTCGAGGCGGGGCCGCCGAGGGTGGGGCGGCCGCCGGCCCGTCCGAGGTCGGAGATGTCCTTCAGGTCGTGGCGGCGGGCGGTGGCCCCGGGGACGGCGAGGACGACACCGCCCTCGGCGGCCGCGGGCGGCAGCGCGGTGACCCCCACGGGCAGGGCCATGCTCAGGGTCGCCGCCATGTTGCCGGGCAGGGCGCCCCCGCCCGGCAACGTGCGCAACACCGTGCTCTCGTAGGCGGGCGCGAGGCCGATCCTGCCCTCCACCACCGCCTCGGTGGTGTCGGCGGGGGTGGCGTAGTGGGTGGTCGCCGTCCGCACCCGCTGCCCGGCGGCGGTGAGCAGTTGGCCGTAGAGCGCCGCCACCACCCGGCTCTCGGCGGTGGTGTCCGTGCCGATCACCGTCGGGCCCTCGCGGTCCGCGAACTCGGTGTCCGGGGCCGTGCCGCCCGTGCCGTTCGCACACGCGGTGAGGGCGAAAAGGGAGCAGAGGGCGGCGGCCGCGAGGCGGAGCCGGGTTCTTGTCGTCACGGAGCACCCCATGCCGTCGTCCGGGTCAGCCGCAGTGGGCGGAGCGCTCACCGGAGGTCATCTTCGCGTCCTTGAAGTTCACGAAGCCGCCCGTGGGGTTGTCCGCGTTGATGCCGGACGACTGGTAGTTGTTGATGTACCAGATGTAGTGGCCGTAGTAGCGCTTGCCGAAGTGCAGCTCGTACCAGCCCTTGGCCTGCTGCTTGGCGGTGCCGCGCTCCAGCCAGCCCTTGTAGCCCGGCGGGACGTTGACCGTGTTGCTCTCGGTGTCGGTGTGCGAGGCCTGCCAGCTGTGGCTGTAGCTGGCCTCGACCTCGACGGTGAACACCTCGAACCACTTGTAGCTGGCGCTGATCGAGATACCGAAGGTGTTGGTGGAACCGGTGGTGTCCGACCAGTCGATGCGGTGCTGGTTGGTCTGGCTCGCGCAGTTGAACGCGGTGGAGCCGACCTGGTGCGTCGGGCCGGTGTAGGTCCAGTAGCTCGTCGCGTGGAACTCACACAGGTCCGTGGTCTTGCCGCAGGCGTCCAGCAGCTGCTTGGTGGTCGGGCTGTCGGCCGCGGAGGCCTGCGGGACGGCCATCAGGGAGGCGCCCAGCGCGAGGGCCGCGACGGCTCCGGCGGTGCGGAGCGGGCGCTTGCGGGAAGCGGTCTTAAGGCGCACGAAAGCCATCTGTCACTCCAGGAGGAAGGAAGCGGAACGAGCGGAAAGGGCTTCCGGGCGGCCGACGGGATCGCCGTCGGCCACCCGCCCGAGGCACCGACCGGGGAGTGCGGGGCTCGGGTTGCGACCCACTCTTGGGTGCGCCGAGTTGTTGTTCAATGCAGTTCAGAGCAGTAAACAACTCAACCTTGGGCAATTACGCGACAGGTCACTCCGCGGACATCGCCCCGTAACGACGAAGGCTACGAAGAGCCCCCGCGGCCCTCCTTGCCGCTCCGCCGGTGCGTCCGCTCGCTGGTGCCGCCCCGGTGCGAGGAGGCGGAAGGCCGCGCGGTGCGGTGCCCTTCGGAGCCGGCTCGCGCGGACGGGCGGGGACCGGTGGACCTCTCGGCGGCGGGCGTGGCCGCACGCGCCGTACCGGGGAGCGCGGACGCCGCCGGTACCGAGGAGGTGCACGCCGGTGCCGGGGCGGGCGGCGGGAACGGGCTCGGCGCGGCGGCCTCCACGCCGACGGTGACGGGCGGGTCGCACAGCCGCCGGTACGGCACGTCGGGAAGACGGGCGCGCCATTCGGCGCCGGTCAGATCGCGGCCGGCCCGCGCGCAGAGCCGGGTGACGACCTGGGCGGGGGCGATGGCGTACCGGCGCAGCGGGACATGATCACCGCTCGCGTACACGGCACCGCCGTCCGCGTCGAAGGCGAGCGACCGGATCGGGTCGCCGGGGGTGGCGAGACCGGCGCCGAGGGGCTGCCGGGCGGCCACGTCCCACAGCCGCAGGTCGCCTGAGGTGTATCCCACCGCGAGCGTACGGCCGTCGGGGCTGAAGGCGAGGGCGGTGACCCGGGCGCCGGGGGCCCCGGCGGGCGGCGCGACGACGGCCTCCCGATACCGACCGTCGCGACCGCGCCAGACCGTGACCGCGCCGTAGAGACCGGCGGTGGCCAGGTGGCGGCCGTCGGGGCTGAGGGCGACCTGTCCCTCGTCGACCTGCCCCTCGTCGAGCGGCCGGCCGACGGTACCGCCGGCCGGCAGGGCGGTGGTCGGCAGGGCGGCGGCCGGCCCGGCGAAACCGGCGGTGAGGGCGGACTTCGCCGCCGCGGCCAGGGCGGCCGGCCGGTTCGTACGCGTGCCGTCCACGGTGTCCCAGAGCTCGCCGGTGACCGAACCGTCGGCGGTGGTCCGGGATACCAGGAGGGACCGGCCGCCCGCGGTGAGCGCGAGGGAACGCACCCGCTCGCCGGGCGGTCCTCCGAGAGCCGGAAGAGCCCTCGCACGGCGGGCGGACACGTCCCATACGGCGAACCGGTCAGTGCCGGCGTCCGGTTCGCCGACCCCGTAGGCGAAGGCCCGGCCGTCGGGGCTGAAGGCCATGAGGGGCACCGTGTCCGCGGTCCCGCCGGGTGACGGCAGGGCGGGCAGCTCGACAGCCGGGCGGTCGCCGGCGGTGTCGAGCAGGCGGAAGCGGTAGCCGTCGCCCTCGCGCCGGGCGGTGGCGAGCAGGTGCGCGTCGGGGCTCAGCAGTTCGCCCGCGGCCGGCCGGGCGAGCCAGGGGGCGGTGAGGGGCGCCGAGAGGTCGAGGGAGTGGACGGTCCCTCCCGTGAGACAGCGCAGGGTCGGGTGGTCCGGGTCCCAGGCGAGGGCGGTGACGGGGCCGTCGGGCGGCGCGTACCGGAACACCGGCGCGTCGGGGGCGGTGACCCGCCAGACGGTGACGCCGTCGGGACCGGCGGCGGCCAGGAACCTGCCGCCCGCGGTGAACGCGAGCCGGGTGGCGCCGGGTTGGGCGAGAACGGCGACCTGCCGTCCCGAGCCGGTGTCCCAGACGTGGATGCCGGTGGCCGTGCCCATGGCCAGCCGGGTGCCGTCGGGGCTGAACACGAACGGGGCACGGCAGTCGGCCTGCCGGCCACCGGAAAGACCACGGGAGGACGAGCCGACAGCACCCCACCGGGAACCGCCCCCACCGCCCTCCACACCACCGACAGCCTCGGTCCGGCCGGAGGCTTCCACACCACCGAGGGCTTCCTCGGCGCTCCGGTCGGCCTCGGCACCACCGGTCACCCCCGTGACCCGCCACACCCGAAGCCCCCGCCCCGGCGAACACACCGCGGCCGGCCCCCGATCGGGCCCGGCCACGACGATGTCGTCCGCACCGGCCGCTTCGAACCGCACCCGCCCGTCACCGAAGGCGTACAGCCGACCGCCGACGGCATAACCACCCTCGGCCGTCCCGTCCCCCGCAGCCCCGCCCCTCTCGACCGCACTCCCGCTCCCGTTCCCCAACGGCAGTCGCCACAACCGCCGTTCCCCCTCGGCGCCCAGCGCGAGGGTGCGTCCGTCGGGGCTCACGGCCGTCACCGGCAGCTCCGGCAGGTTCCCGGAACCGGTACGTCGGTGGGTGAGCACGTTCCAGGACGTCCAGGTGCCGCCGCCCACGTCGAGCAGGCCCCGCCCGGAGTCGACGAGGAAGTGCTGGGAGCCGTCGCTCGGCCCGGGGTCGGTGAAGACGTCCCGTTCGGGTCCGGACAGGGCGTCCAGGAGAGCCGCACGGCTCTCGGGCAGCGGAGCGAGCCGCCAGGCGGCGACGCTGAGCAGATCACGGGTACGCGGGTCGGCGGTCTGTTCCGGGCCGGCGAGGCCGGCGGCCCGGCGGGCCTCGGCCTGCGCGCGTTCCCCGTCGGCCACACCGGTCTCGTGCCAGGCGATCTGCGCGGCGACCAGGGCCCCGCCCATGACACAGCAGAGCACGGCGGTCAGCAAGCGCATCCGGCGCCGCATCCGGTCGGCCGTCCAGCGCTCCATCCGGTCGGCCACCCGGGAGGCACCGAGGAAGGCCCGTTCCCGGGCGCAGAGGTCGTCCTCGTGCACGCCGCGGGTGAACAGCGCGTCCGCCAGGGCGAGATGGACGCCCCGGTACAGGGTGCCGGGGTCGCGGCCGTGCTCCTGCCAGACCCGCGCGGCCTCGATGACGTGCCGGCGCACCCGCAGCCGCTCGCGGCTCTCCTCGATCCAGCCCTGGAACCGGGGCCAGCCGGTGATGAGCGCGTCGTGGGCGAGTTCGACGTACTCCTGGTCGAGGGTCACGAGCCGGGCGTCGGCGAGCCGGTCGACGACGGCGCACACCTCGGGGTCCGGCCACTCGCGCAGATCGGCGCGGCGGACCGGGCGGCGGCTGTCGGGGGTGCCGTCGCCCGGGACGACGAGCGCGAGCAGCACACGGCGGGCGGTGTCGGTCTGGGCGGCGGACAGCCGGCCGTAGACCTCCTCGGCCGCGGCGGCGACCGCCCCGTGGACCCCGCCGGCCGCCTCGTAGGCGGCGAGGGTGAGCACCCCGCTGCGCCGCCGGTGCCAGGTCTCGCGCAGGGCGTGCGAGAGCAGCGGCAGCGCACCGGGCTGGTCGGCGACCTCCTCGACGATCCGCGCGGTGAGTTCGCGCTCGACGCGCAGTCCCGCGGCGGTCGCCGGTCCGACCACCGCCTCGCGGAGTTCGGCACGGCTCATCGAGCCGACCGTCAGTGTGGTGTGCCGCAGGGTCTCGGCGAGCCCGGGGTGCTCCGCGCACCGGGTCTGGAAGCCGGAGCCCAGGGAGACGACCACCCGCAGCCGGCCGTCGGACTCCTTGGCGGCGAGCAACTGGTCGACGAACCGCCAGCGTTCGGCCCGGTCCCGGCAGAGCGTGAAGATCTCCTCGAACTGGTCCACCACGACCACCTGTTGGGGATCGTCCGGTCCGGGCTCGAGGAGCGGCCCGTGGGTTGCGGCGGGGCGTGGGCCGGGGGTGATCAGCCGGATCTCGGCGTCACAGCCGCTCTCCACGACGAAGTTCTCCAGCCGGGGCAGCACCCCGGCCCGCAGCAGGGAGGACTTGCCGCTGCCGGAGGCGCCCAGGAGCACCGCGAACCGATGCCGTTTGACCAGTTCGACGGCCTCCTCGGCGAGCCGGTCGCGGCCGAAGAACAGGGCCCGGTCGCCGGGTTCGAAGCGGGCGAGTCCCTGGTACGGCGACTCCACGTCGGCGGGACAGTGCGGCGCCGCCTCTTCCACCGCGTGGCGCAGTCGGCGTTCCCACTCGTCAGGGTCGGCCGCGCAGGCCCGCGCGTAGGCCCGGACGACCTTCGCCGACGGCAGCCGGTCCCCGGAGGCGGCCCTCGACAGGGCGGCTACCGAGAGTCCGGCGCGCTCGGCCATGACCCGGTAGGACGGGGTTCCGGCCGCCTCGCGCAGCGACCGCAACTCGTGGGCGAAGCGCTGCACGGGTCCCGCGGCGGGGTCGACGGGGCGTTCGGGTCGCCCTCGCCGGGCGGTCACCGGTCCGCCCGGGAAGGCCTGGTCACATTCACTGGCGATCACCTTCCGTGAAGGGCCGTCAGGATGACATGACAGCTTGAAAGTTAAAAGGTTTGCCCATGCAACCGTGATGGTGATCACAAGGGGTCCCTCAGCGCAGCGCCGGCACGTCGTCCTCCCCGATGCACTTCGCCGTCTGCCTGATCGGCCGTACCGCGGCGCTCAGGCGCACCAGGACGTCGTCGACCGCCGTCACCCGGTCGGAGATGCGGATCTCCACGGCCGGGTTACGGCCGTACGTGACCAGGACCCGGTCGGCCCCGGTCTTCTCCCGCCACACCCAGTCCACGTCGTCGACGTCGACGCACGCGTCCACGGTCGGCGCGGGCGGCTCCAGCCCACAGCGCAGGACCACCGCCCCGCCGCCCCACACGGCGACCCCGGGCGTGGAGACGGACTCACGCCGCTCACCGCCGAGCCCGGACGGATAGCCCCCGGCGATACGGGCGCACGCCGGATCATCGGCCCGGTCCGCCGAACGCACCCCGAAATCAAGCGAGTTCACCTCGCGCACGACCAGCAGGGTCCCCACCACCAGCCCGGCGACCACCACCCCCGCGACGACACGCCCCCGGCGCCCGAGCGGCCGTATGCCCATGTCACTCCCCATACCCGAAACCCCTGTACACGGCCCTTGACCCTAGCCAGCCCCACCCGAAGCCGGGCCGCCGCTCCGCCGTCACCCGGTGTTCACGTCCTGCGCAAACCATGCGCCCATGAGACGTGTCACCCCCGCCCTCGCCGGCCTCGGCGTCGCCGCCCTCCTCGCGGTCCCGATGACCGCGCAGGCCGCCCCCGGGCACCAGAACGACAGCACCAGCCTGGGCACGAAGGCCCCCTACGCACCCGAGCAGAATCCCCGCACCTACCAGCAGGCCCCCGCCGGTTTCGCCCCCGTCTTCACGGAGAACGTCTCCCGGCACGGCTCCCGCGCCGCCACCGACAGCGAGGACGGCGACCTGGTCCTCGCGCTGCTCAAGAAGGCGGACGCAGAGAACCAACTCACCGCCAAGGGCAGGGAGTTCGGCCCGAAGGTCCAAGCCCTGCTCGACGCCATGAGCAAGGTCGGCTACGGCCAACTCAGCGGCCGCGGCAAGGAGGAGCTCCAGGACACGGCGACCCGCCTGGAACAGCGCCTCCCCGGCCTCTTCGCCACGATCGCGAAGAAGGGCGAGAAGATCGACGTCGTCAGCTCCGGCCAGGGCCGCGCCGTCGACAGCGGCAACGTCTTCGCCTCGACCCTCGCCGAGAAGGACCCGGCACTGAAGTCCCTCATCGGCCCCACCCGCACCGACGTCAATCTGCTCTACTTCCACAAGGCGGCCGGCGGCGCGGCCTACCGCGACTACATCGCGGGCGACCAGCGCCTCGCGGCCACTTTGAAGAGCATCACCGACCAGCCGAAGACCCACACGGCGGCCCGCAGCGTCCTGAAGAAGCTCTTCCGCGGCGACTTCCTCGCCACCCTCTCCGCCGACGACCAGGTCGCCGCCGCCGAGGCCGTCTACAACCTGTACGCCATCGCCCCCGCGATGGTCCAGGAGAGCCCGGACGGCAAGGGCTGGGGCCTGGAGAAGTTCATCTCGAAGCGCGACGCGGCCTGGTTCGGCTACCTCAGCGACGCCGAGGACTTCTACGAGAAGGGCCCCGGCTTCGCCGACAGCGACATCACGTACAAGATGGCCGACGTCCTCCTCGACGACTTCTTCACGCAGGTCGAGGCCAAAAAGAACGGCACCAGCGACCTCGGCGCCGAACTCCGCTTCACCCACGCCGAGGAGATCATCCCGCTGGCCGCCCTGATGGGCCTGCCCGGCAGCACCCAGGGCGTCACCGCCGAGCAGCCGTACACCTACGCCGACAACGCGTGGCGCGGCGCCGAGGTCGCCCCGCTCGGCTCGAACATCCAGTGGGACGTCTTCCGCAAGGGCGACACCTACCTCGTACGGATGCTCTACAACGAGAAGGAGACCGCGTTCAAGGCGGGCTGCACACCCGTCTCCAAGGGCAGCAAGTTCTACGACCTGAAGGAGCTGGAGCGCTGCTTCGGCCGTACGGCCAACTGACCGGCACCCGCTTACTTGGTGCCGACGGTCCGCAGCACCGTCACCGCCAACGTCCGTGCCACGTCGACGACTTCGCGCACGGACACGCACTCCCGCGCACTGTGCGCCACCTGGATGTCCCCCGGCCCGTACTGGAGCGTGGGGATCCCGGCACCGCTGTACAACCGCAGATCGCTGCCGTACGGCGCCCCGCGCTCCCGTACCCCGGGGCCGCCCACCGTGTCCGCGTGGGCGGCCCTGATCGCGTCCGGCAGCGGATGCCCCGCCGCGAGCCTGCCGCTGGCGAACTGCCCGCCGGGCCAGGTCACTTCGACGGGGTGCTCGCGCAACCAGCCGTCGCCCGCGCACACTTCGGCCACGCACCGCTCGAACGCGGCACGGGCCTCCGCCGGGTCCTCACCCAGCCGTACCCCCAACCGCCCTTCCGCCACGAGGAGATCGGGCACGCTGCTGGACCAGTCGCCGGAGCGGACGATCCCGGTGGAGAGGGCGTACGGGATCGGGTACTCCGCCATCAGGGGGTGCGGGTCCCTGTTGCGGTCCCGCTCCAGCTCTTCGAGGGCCTTGTGCACCCGCAGGTACGCGTCGATCGCGCTCACGCCGTCGTAGCGTGAACTGGCGTGTGCGGCCTTGCCGTTCACGGTGATCCGGTAGGTGAGCGCGCCCGCGTTGGCGGTGATGAGCGTGCCGGCGGTCGGCTCGCCGATCACACAGACGTCGCCCCGGTGACCCCGCTGGAGGGTGGCGAAGGCGCCGAGTCCGCCGTCCTCCTCGCCGACGACGAAGTGCGCGGCGACCTGCCCCCTCAGTCGCACGCGGGAGGCGTGGAGAGCGCGCAACACGGCAAGGTGCGCCACGAGACCGGCCTTCATGTCACAGGCCCCGCGCCCGGACACGACATCCCCTGTCACCCGCGGCACGAACGGATCTCCGTCCCATGCGGTCGGATCGCCCGGTGGCACGACATCGACGTGCCCCTGAAGCACGAAAACCGGCCCGTCCCCACCGGCCGGGGTCACGGCGGCCAGCCCCCATGCCTCGTCCCGCGGCACCTCCATCCCCGGGAACTCGGGGTGCCCGAGCGTGCCGGGGAGATCGACGGACCACAGGTCCACGTCCATACCGAGGCGGTCCAGCCCGGCGGCCAGATGATGCTGGATCTCCGCCTCCGCCGGACTCCCGCTCACGCTGGGGATCGCGATGAGTTCCAGCAGTGTCCGCGCGATGTCCTTCTCGTCGATCGCCGCCAGTACGGCGGCCTCGTCGTCGGTCAGCAAGGCCCGCCCCCTCTCCTGCCGGTCAGGTTATCGGGCGGGTACGGTCATCCCCGGCTCCCCGCCCACCGTGAACCCGATCGCCGTCCCGCCGCCCTCCCTCGGATACGCGAACGGCGCGCCCCCGTGGGACAGCGCCACCTCCCGCACGATCGACAGGCCCAGCCCCGACCCCGGCAGGGACCTCGCGTCGGCCGCGCGGTAGAAGCGGTCGAACACCCTCACCAGGTCCGCGTCGGCGATTCCCGGGCCCCGGTCCAGGACCTCCACCCGCACCGGGCCCGCCACCGACAACCCGCTCACCGCGATCTCGATCGGCGCCGTGCCCTCGCGGTCGAACTTGGCCGCGTTCTCCACCAGGTTGGAGATCGCCCGCTGGAGCATCGCCGGGCGGCCGTCCGTCGTCGTCGCTCCGGTCGCGTGGACCACGATCTCGCGGCCGCTCCGGCGCCGGGCCACGCCCGCGACCTCCTCGGCGACGTCGGCGAGGTCCACCCGCTGGGGCGGCTCCGTGTCCGACTGCCCCGCCGCGAGGTCGACCAACTCGTTGACCAGGTCGGTCAGTTCGCGGGCCTCCTGGCCGAGGTCGGCGACGAGTTCCTCCCGGGTCTCCGGCGGGAGTTCGTCGATACGGCGGAGCAGCGAGATGTTCGTCCGCAGCGAGGTCAGCGGGGTGCGCAGCTCGTGGCCCGCGTCCTGGACCAGCCGGCGCTGGTCCTCCTCGGACTGGGCGAGCCGCCCCAGCATCCGGTCGAAGGCCCGGCCGAGCCGCCCGACCTCGTCGTACCCGGTGACCGGCACCTCGATCCCGAGCCGCCGGGTCCGCGCCACGTCCTCCGCGGCCGTGGTCAGCACGATCAGCCGACGCGTGATGCGCCGGGCCAGCCACGAGCCGAACAGCCCGGCCGCGAGCACGACAGCCGCCATGAGGATCAGGGTCCGCTGCTGGAGCGCCCGCAGCAGGTCCTCGGTGTCGCTGAACTCCTGCGCGACCTGCACGGCGCCCCGGCCGCCGCCGAGGGAGACGGTGGCGATGCGGTAGACGTCGCTGCCGACGCCGACCTCCTTGTGCTCGACGATCCGGGCGGCCGAGGAGGCGCCCGCCATGGTCCGGTCCGCCGCGGTGACCGGCAGCCCGGGCCGCCCGGGATCGGCGACCTGCCCGTCCGGCCCCAGTACCTGTACGTCGGTGCGGGCGGGGCGGACCAGGTCGTGGCCGGGCGCCGAGGAGGAGAAGTCCTCCGGTGTCATCCGGTGCTGGCTGACCTCGTCCCGCAGATCCTGCACGACCTGGTCGAACACGGACTCCTGGTCGACGCGCACCAGACGCGCGGCGGCGGTGTACGACACCACGCCCACCAGGACGGTCACCGCGGCCGTGACCGCCGCGAAGGACACCGCGAACGTGGTCCGCAGGGACAGCAGCCGGGGGCGCGGCCTCGCCCACAGCCGGGCCAGGCGGCCCAACTCAGTCCTCCCTGAGGACGTAACCCACCCCGCGCACCGTGTGGATCAGCTGCGGGGCGCCCGGGTCGTCGAGCTTGCGGCGCAGGTAGCCGACGTAGACGGCGAGGTTCTTGGAGCCCGGGCCGAAGTCGTAGCCCCAGATGCGGTCGTAGATCGTGGAGTGGTCGAGCACGATGCCGGCGTTGCGCACCAGCAGCTCCAGCAGCTCGAACTCGGTGCGGGTCAGCTCCAGCTCGCGCCCGCCGCGCCAGGCCCGGCGGGCCTGGATGTCCATGCGCAGCCCGGCGGCCTCGATACGGCCCTGGGGCAGCGCGGGCTCGGGCGACGGCTTGAGCGCTGCGGCGGCGCCGACCGGGGCCATGCCGTCGGGGCTGGTGCGGCGCAGCAGGGCGCGCAGCCGGGCGAAGACCTCCTCGACGTCGAAGGGCTTCACCACGTAGTCGTCGGCGCCCGCGTCCAGTCCGGCGATCCGGTCCTGGGTCTCCACGAGCGCCGTCAGCATCAGGATCGGCGTCCGGTCGCCCTCGGCGCGCAGCACCCGGCAGACCTGGAGCCCGTCGATCCCGGGCATCATCACGTCCAGGACGAGGACGTCCGGAGGCGTCTTGTGGGCCTGCGCCAGCGCCTCGACCCCGTCGGCGACCGCGGTGACCCGGTAGCCCTCCAGGGTCAGGGCACGCTCCAGCGCGTTACGGATGGCGCGGTCGTCTTCGGCGAGCAGCACAGTCTGGGGCACCCCTTCAGTGTGCCGTGCCCTCCGAGTCGTACGACGTGATGAGCAGCTCACCGGTGCCCTTCTTACTGGCCTCTCACCCGGTAGGACGCAACGCACCGAGCCGCTGAACCCCCCAGGGGCGCGGGGAACTGCGCGACCAGCCACAGCGGACCGGCAGACGACAACCGGCGGGCACCCCTACGGCGCTGCTTACTTCTCCGCCGCCCCCAACAGCGACGCATGCGTAGGCGCATCCGGCACCCCCGCCGCCCGCCCCTTGGCGAACTCCTCCCGCAGCACCGGCACGACCTCCTCACCGAGCATCTCGATCTGCTCCAGCACGGTCTTCAGCGGCAGCCCCGCGTGGTCGACGAGGAACAGTTGACGCTGGTAGTCCCCGGCGTACTCGCGGAACGTCAGCGTCTTCTCGATGACCTGCTCCGGGGAGCCGACGGTCAGCGGCGTCTGCTCGGTGAACTCCTCCAGCGACGGCCCGTGCCCATACACAGGCGCCACATCGAAGTACGGCCGGAACTCCCGCACCGCGTCCTGCGACCGACGCCGCATGAACACCTGCCCACCCAGCCCCACGATCGCCTGCTCCGCCGTCCCATGCCCGTAGTGCGCGAACCTGCTCCGGTACAGCTCGACCATCCTCTTCGTGTGGTCGGCCGGCCAGAAGATGTTGTTGTGGAAGAACCCGTCGCCGTAGTACGCGGCCTGCTCGGCGATCTCCGGCGACCGGATGGACCCGTGCCACACGAACGGCGCGACCCCGTCCAGCGGCCGGGGCGTGGCGGTGAACCCCTGCAGCGGCGTACGGAACTTCCCCTCCCAGTTCACGACGTCCTCGCGCCACAGCCGCCGTAGCAGCGCGTAGTTCTCGAGCGCCAGGTTGATGCCCTCCCGGATATCCTGCCCGAACCACGGGTACACCGGCCCGGTGTTCCCGCGCCCCATCATCAGGTCCACCCGCCCGTCGGCCAGGTGCTGGAGCATCGCGAAGTCCTCGGCGATCTTCACCGGGTCGTTCGTGG
Organism: Streptomyces sp. NPDC047072; assembly: GCF_040643855.1. NCBI lineage: Bacteria > Bacillati > Actinomycetota > Actinomycetes > Kitasatosporales > Streptomycetaceae > Streptomyces > Streptomyces sp. NPDC047072. Next base: position 58,239 of record NZ_JBEYVC010000022.1, read on the forward strand.
TGATGAGGGTGGTCGCGGTGGAGAGGACGAGCCTCTCGGTCCGCGCGGCGACGTACCCGAGCATGGTCGTCGGCGACGACGGCACGAACGGCGGGTTGTGGTGCTCACCGGTCGCGAAGACGTCCAGCCCGACCTCCTCGGCCTTCAGCGCGATCGCGACCATCGCCTTGATCCGCTCGCGCTCGGTCGGCGTACGGCCGGTCGTCGGGTCCGGCGTGACATCACCGACGCTGAAGATCCCGAACTGCATGCTCGCCCACCCTCCAGGTAGTTTACGGTTCAACTATAACCGCTGCCCGAGGGGTGCGCCAGCGCCCTGGAGGGGCGCGGGGCTGTATCGATGTGTGGCTCCGCCACGCGGGCGCGACAAGCCCCCACCGGCCCGCAGCCAAAAACCCGCTCCACCCCCTGTCACACTCCCCGACCGCCCCGCGTCAGTGTGCTGACCCCACTGAACCGGAGCCCCCGAGGAGCCCACCATGACCACCGCCCACACCCTCACCACCCTGCTCGCCGCAGCGATGGCCGCCTACTCCGGCACCGTCGTCCTCACCCGCGCCGACTGGATCGTCAAGGCCCTCACCGACTACGCCGTCCCCCGCGCCTGGTGGCCCTACCTCGGCGCGGCCAAGCTCACCGGCGCCGCGGGCCTCCTGATCGGCCTCGCCGTCCCCCCGATCGGCATCGCGGCCGCGATCGGCCTGGTCCTCTACTTCACCGGCGCCGCGCTGACCGTGGTCCGGGCCCGCTGGTACACCCACATCCCGTTCCCGCTGCTCTACGCGGCCCCGGCGATCGCGGCCCTGACCCTCACCTGAGCCCCGCCCCCTCGCCGGTCAGAAGTAGTACTCGTCCCCCGTGTCCAGCACGAGCACCCGCTGCCGGTCGTTGTCCCGGTTGCGGTCGACCGTCCCGCCGTTCCAGACGGTGTCGATCTCCAGCAGCACCTCGGCGGGCCCGCCCCGCAGCCGTACCCGCAACTCCACCCGCTCCCCCGTCGCGTCCGCCGCCAGCGCCCCCACCCGGCACAGCACGACCCGCTCCCCCGACCGCGCACACCCGCCCGGCAGCTCCTGCCGGTTCGTCAGCGGCTCGGACCAGCGCAGCCGTACCGTCGCGTCCGGTACGGCGGCCGGCCCGTGGTTGCGCGCGGTGAACCGTACGTCGACCCGCCCGCCCGCCATCGAGGCGGCACCGTGATACGCCAGATCGGCCTCGGGCCCGACCCCGGCGTGGGCCACCGGCGCCACCCCGCCGACCACCACCGCACCGCACACCGCAAGCACTCGCAAACCCCACGAACCCCACAGACCCCGCATGCCACCACTCCTCGCTCAGCCGCCGTGATCGCAGGGATGTATCCCACGTACGGCGACGGACAGGCGCCCTCCATCAGGTGACACCGGCCCGTGTGCGAGGCTGCGGGACATGCTGATCGCCCGCTCCGCCGCCCTGTTCGTCGTCGCCGCCGTCTTCGAGATCGGCGGCGCCTGGCTGGTCTGGCAGGGCGTACGGGAGCACCGCGGCTGGATGTGGACGCTGGGCGGTGTCCTCGCCCTCGGCGCCTACGGCTTCGTCGCCACCTTCCAGCCCGACGCCCACTTCGGCCGCGTCCTCGCCGCGTACGGCGGCGTCTTCGTGGCCGGCTCCCTGCTGTGGGGCATGGCGGCGGACGGCTACCGCCCCGACCGCTGGGACATCGCGGGCGCCCTGATCTGCCTCGCGGGCATGGCGGTGATCATGTGGGCGCCGCGCGGCGACTGAGCGGGACGCCACAGGACCGGCCTATGGCGTGGGCTCGTCCGGCAGCAGCCCCAGCTGCCCCAGGAACTCCATCTCGTCGAAGTAGAGCCGGTAGTCGGTGATCCGGCCGTCCTTGACCGTGGCGATGTCCACCCCGCGGATGGCGATCTCCCGCTGCGTCGCGGGGAGCGTCTCGCCGGTGGGCAGCTGGATCGGCCCGGTGTTGCGGCCGTGGTAGACGCCCTCGTCGATGGCGGTGTCGCCCACCTCGTAGGCGTGCAGCGACTCGAAGGTCGCGTCCGGGACCGCCTCCGTCATCTGCCGCCAGTACGCGACGATGTTCTCGCGGCCGTGGATCTCCCCCTCGTCGGGGGTGACGGCGACCGCGTCCTCGGCGTACAGCTCGGCGATGGTCTTCAGGTCCGGGTGCGCGGTGAGCGCGTCCGTGAGCCGGTCCATGACCTCACGCGCTTCTCCCATGGTCCACCTCCGGGAAAGGGAGGATCACCCCCCTCATCCTCCCACCGGACCGCCATCCGGACCGCCCGGGAGAACACCGCGGGCCCCGCCTATCCTGGGGAGCGGCCACCCGAACGCCGACCCGAGGAGCCACCGCCCATGCCCAGCGCAGCGTCCCGCATCGCGATCGTCACCGGTGCGAGCAGCGGAATCGGCGCGGCCACCGCCCGGCAGCTCGCGGCGGCCGGCTACCGCGTGGTCCTGACCGCCCGCCGCAAGGACCGTATCGAGGCGCTGGCGGAGGAGATCACCGCGGCGGGCCACCAGGCCACGGCCTACCAACTGGACGTGACGGACCGCGCGGCGGTCGACGAGTTCGCGACGGCCTTCAAGACGGTCGGCGTGCTGGTCAACAACGCCGGCGGGGCGCTCGGCGCGGACCCGGTCGCGACCGGCGACCCGGCGGACTGGCGCACGATGTACGAGACGAACGTCATCGGCACGCTCAACGTCACCCAGGCGCTCCTGCCCAAGCTGGAGGCGAGCGGCGACGGCACGATCGTGGTCCTCTCCTCGACGGCCGGGCACGGCACGTACGAGGGCGGCGGCGGCTACGTGGCCGCGAAGCACGGCGCGCACGTCCTGGCGGAGACCCTCCGCCTGGAGATCGTGGGCAAGCCGATCCGGGTGATCGAGATCGCCCCGGGCATGGTCAAGACGGACGAGTTCGCCCTGACCCGCTTCAACGGCGACGAGGAGAAGGCGGCGAAGGTCTACGAAGGCGTGGCGGAACCCCTCACGGCCGACGACGTGGCCGACACGATCACCTGGGCGGTAACCCGCCCCAGCCACGTCAACGTAGACCTCCTGCTCCTCCGCCCCCGAGCCCAGGCCTCCAACACCAAGGTCCACCGAGACCTATGACAGACAACCGCAAAGACCCCCACAACGAACGCCAGATGTGGTGGTGGCTCGCCTACTTCCTCTTCGGCATCCACATCGTGGCCTTCGTCATGATCTACGCGGTGATGCACGCCCCGAAGTAGTCACCCACAGGGATGAACGCTCTCGATCACCCGAACGCCTGATGAACTGGCGCTCTAGGCTCGCGCCACAACATCAAATCGACGGCCCCCGGCCGGGACTGGCATCCCGCCCGAGGGCCTGACCAGCAAGGAAGGCACACTTCCTCAGTACGCGTGCATGTTCGGCTTCTTGCAGGCGGACGGGCATCTGTCCCAACAGTCCCGACAGCGAGGCCGGTTGACGGTTGAGATCAACGCGCGTGACATCGGCCTCCTACGCCAGTTCCAGCAACTGACGCCGTACAACAGCAGCATCACCGAGCGCACCCGGTCCACGAACTTCGCCGAGACCCACACCTCGGCCACCTGGAGCCTGTGCTCCCTCGAAGCCCGGACCCTGATCAACAACCTCGGCCTGCCCTACGGCCGCAAGTCGAAGACGATCTCCCCGCCCAGCGTCGAGTTCTCGCACTGCGACTACCTTCGAGGCGTCATCGACGCCGACGGTTCAGTGGGATTCACCAAGCAAGGGCTGCCCTTCATCTCCCTCACCACACAAAGCACGACCATTGGCGCCTACCTGTGTTCCCACGCCCAGGGCGTCACGGGTTCCGAGCGCACTCTCAAGCGAAACGCCCGAGACGGTATCTACAACATCCTCTACGTGACGGAGAACGCCCAGAAACTGGCAGCCCACCTCTATTACCCGTGCTGAGGCCTCCCCGCATCAAGTGGACTGCCGAAATGGACCGGGTCCTGCTCTCAGCCCCAACCATCGCCCACGCCGCTGCGCAGCTCGGTTACTCCACGAGCCCCTGCCAAAATCGCCGGTGGAAACTGCTGCATGGCGTAGTACCGCTGCCGGACTGAGCACGCTGTGGGGTGCGGCACTCGACCACCGCACCCCACTGCACTCCTAACCCTTCACGCAGATGAACTGCTTCAGCTTCGCCACGACCTCGACCAGATCCCGCTGCTGTTCCATCACCTGGTCGATGTTTTTGTAGGCGCCGGGAATCTCGTCGAGCACGCCGGAGTCCTTACGGCACTCCACGCCCCGCGTCTGCTCCTCCAGGTCTCGAACCGTGAAGCGCCGCTTGGCCGCGTTACGGCTCATGCGCCGCCCCGCGCCGTGGGACGCGGAGTTGAACGCCTTCTCGTTGCCGAGGCCCTTCACGATGTACGAACTCGTGCCCATCGAACCAGGGATGATCCCGAACTCACCGGATCCCGCACGGATCGCACCCTTACGTGTGACCAGCAGGTCCATGCCCTCGTAGCGCTCCTCCGCCACATAGTTGTGGTGGCAGGAGATCTCGGCCTCGAAGGCCGGCTTCGCCTTCTTGAACTCCCTGCGGACCACGTCCTTCAGAAGCCCCATCATGATCGCGCGGTTGTACTTGGCGTATTCCTGCGCCCAGTACAGGTCGTTCCGGTACGCAGCCATCTGCGGAGTGTCCGATACGAACACCGCCAGGTCACGGTCCACTAGACCCTGATTGTGCGGAAGCTTCTGCGCCACGCCGATGTGATGCTCGGCCAACTCCTTGCCGATGTTCCGGGACCCCGAGTGCAGCATGAGCCAGACCGAATTTGACTGATCAAGACAAATTTCGATCATGTGATTTCCGCTTCCAAGCGTTCCCATCTGCTTTCCAGCCCGCTCCTGACGGAATTTGACCGCATCCGCCACCCCGTCGAACCGCCCCCAAAAGTCCTCCCACCCCGCAGTCGCGAACCCGTGCATACGCCCCGGATCGACGGGACTGTCATGCATCCCCCGCCCCACCGGAATAGCCTGCTCGATCTTCGACCGCAGCCGAGACAGATCCCCCGGAAGGTCGTTCGCCGTCAGTGACGTCTTCACCGCCGACATCCCGCAGCCGATGTCGACGCCCACCGCGGCCGGGCAGACAGCCCCCCGCATCGCGATGACCGACCCGACCGTCGCCCCCTTGCCGTAGTGGACGTCCGGCATGACCGCCAGGCCCTTGATCCACGGCAGGGTCGCGACGTTGCGCAGCTGCTGGAGCGCGCCCTCCTCGACCGTCGCCGGGTCGGTCCACATCCGGATGGGTACCTTCGCGCCCGGCATCTCCACGTACGACATATCGCCCTCAATCCCCCGCAAACCAAAGAAAAGTCACAGATCGCAATACCGGCGCCAAGGTCGACGAAAGGGATGACGGACCGGCGTTCACGGCAGTGCGTGCGATAGACATTGTTCCCAAGGGGCGCCCCCCTGCGGCAAGCGAATAACCAGCGGGGACACTGAGATCCCCACCGTTTCGGAGACATTCCGAGAGGAGCCCCACCGTGCAGCGGAAGGCCTACGTACCCGGCGTCGCCGCCCTCCTCGCGGCGCTGTTGGCCGGCTGCACCGGCAGCTCGGACAGCGGCGGCAGCACCGACGACGCCAACCCCGGCGACGCCGGCACCGCCACGGCCGCGGCCCAGCCCGGCCGCTACCGCACCCTCCCGGAGCCCTGCGGCGCGGTCTCCCACAGCACCCTCGACTCCCTGCTGCCCGGCATCGCGGAGATCACGGACCCGGACCAGCAGGAGCTGGCGTACGAGGGCGAGGCGACCCTGACGTACGACACGGACCGCCGGGTCGGCTGCCGCTGGAAGGTGGAGTCCACGGACGCCACCGACCACCTCTCGGTCGACTTCGAGCGTGTGGTGTCGTACGACAACGCGGTCAGCGACGACAGCCAGGCGCAGGAGCTGTTCGCGAAGGCGGAGGAGAAGGCGGATCTGCCGGACACGGCGACCGCGAGCGCCACGTCGGACGTGTCGGAGAGCCCCTCCCCTTCCAACTCCACCGCGTCCCCGACCGCCTCCGCCACCCCCTCCGACCTCCAGCCCCGTCTCCTGGACGACCTGGGCGACGAGGCGTTCCTGGACGACACGTTGAGCAACTCCGCCTCGACGGCCCAGCAGCGCACGGTGACTGTGGCGTTCCGCACGTCCAACGTGATCGTGACGATCGAGTACGAGGAGCAGCCGACGACGCTCGGCGTGACTCCGGACAGCAAGGAAATGCAGGACAAGGCCCGGAAACTGGCGTCGGAGCTGGCCGACTCGTTGTCGAGCTGAGCGCCCTCCACAGGCCCCTCACCCCCGCGCACGAAGCAGGCGAAGCAGGGCCGCAGGTCCTCCTCACCGCGTACCGTGGCCCCTCGGACCCGATCCGACGGCAGGAACCACAAGCGTCATGAGTGAAGGAACCATGCAGCGACGAGCCGAGCGTGACCAGAGCGAGAAGCGAGCGAAGCGCCTTTCCCGTGTCCTTGTGGGCGCGGCCGTGGTGCCCGTGATGCTGGTCGCGGCGGGCTGCTCCTCCGGCTCCGACGGGGACAGCGGCAGTGGAAGCGGTGGCGACACGGCGGCGGCGGGCACCGGCCCGGGCGCCTCGGCGTCGGCGAGCGCGGCGCCGACGGTGCAGGCGGCGGCGTACAAGTCGCTGCCGGAGTCGTGCGCGGTGCTGACGGGCAAGACGCTGGGCGAGCTCGTACCGAAGGCGGCGAAGTCGGGGAAGAAGGGCACCGCGGAGGCCGGGACGCGCGGGAGCTGCTCGTGGAGCAGTCTCGCGAACAACGGTGTGAAGGGCTCCCAGTTCCGCTGGCTGAACGTCTCCCTGCTGCGTTTCGACTCGGACAGCTCGCGCGGTTCGGGCGAGCAGCAGGCGCAGAAGTACTACGAGCAGCAGGTCCAGGACGCCCAGGCGGTGGAGGGCGCGAAGAACGTCAAGTCGCAGACGGTCGCCGGTACGGGTGATGTGGCGACGCTGGTGCGGTACGACCTGAAGAAGAAGGAAGGCGCCTTCAAGCAGCAGACGGTCGTCACGCGCGTGGAGAACGTCGTCGTGACCCTCGACTACAACGGCGCGGGTCTGGCGGGCGACAAGTCGCCGAGCGCGGACAGCCTGGTGAAGCTGGCGGAGAAGGCCACGAAGGAGGCCGTGGCCTCGGTGTCCGCGGCCAACGGCGAGGGCGCCGCCGTCGGCGGCTCGGCGAGCCCGACGCCCTCCAAGTCGGCTTCCAGGACGCCCTCGTCCTCCCCTTCTCCGTCCAAGTCGGCGGCAAAGAAGAGCTGAAGTAGGGCTGACGGCCACTACCGGCCACGCGTGCGCAGCACACATGTGCCACTCTGTTGCGCGCAACAAGACGTACAGGGAGGGGAGTACGGGTGGCCGCGCCCATGCAGCTGACCCGGATGCACCGCGTTCTCATCGGCGTGGTCGTGTTCGGCGCAGTGATCATCGCCGGCATCGGCTTCGCGGGGTCGTACGCGGCCGTCCGCGAGCTCGCCATCAAAAAGGGCTTCGGGAACTTCAGTTATGTGTTCCCGATCGGTATCGACGCGGGCATCTGTGTGCTGCTCGCCCTGGACCTGCTCCTGACGTGGATCCGCATCCCGTTCCCGCTGCTGCGCCAGACGGCGTGGCTGCTGACGGCGGCGACGATCGCGTTCAACGGCGCGGCGGCCTGGCCCGACCCGCTGGGCGTGGGCATGCACGCGGTGATCCCGGTGCTGTTCGTGGTCGCCGTGGAGGCGGCCCGGCACGCGATCGGCCGGATGGCCGACATCACGGCGGACAAGCACATGGAGGGCGTCCGCCTCACCCGCTGGCTGCTCTCGCCGGTGCCGACCTTCCTGCTGTGGCGCCGGATGAAGCTGTGGGAGCTGCGCTCCTACGAGCAGGTCATCAAGCTGGAGCAGGAACGTCTCGTCTACCAGGCCCGCCTCCAGGCCCGCTTCGGCCGCGCCTGGCGCCGCAAGGCCCCGGTGGAGTCCCTGATGCCGCTGCGTCTGGCGCGCTACGGCGTTCCGCTAGCCGAGACCGGTCCGGCGGGCCTCGCCGCGGCGGGGATAGAGCCGCAGGTGCTGCCGCCGGCGCCGGTCGCGTCGGCGGCCCCGGCCCGCGCGCTGGAGACCAAGGCCCCGGTCCAGCAGCAGGCGCCGGTCCAGGAGCAGGCCCCGATGCCGATGCCGGTCCAGATGGCGCCGACGGAGCCGGAGGCGAGCCAGTGGTTCGCGCCGCCGCCGCATGTGCAGCAGTACCAGGGCGACTACGACCCGGGCTACGAGCCGCCCCGCTATGTCCCGGGCCCGGAGGACCAGGCCTGGTACGAGGACCAGTTCGAGCAGGCCCAGCAGTACCCGGTCGAGCAGTACCCGGTCGACGTGCCGGGCCCCCGCGAGCCCTCGATGGAGGAGACGGGCAGCTTCCCGATCCCGTCGGGCCCGAACCGCACCCGGGAACTGGGCGAGGGCGGCGGCCCGCCGGAGCCCGCGCAGCCGACCGAGGAGGACTACTACCTGGTCTTCCGTGAGTCGATAAAGGGCGGCAACGGCGCGCCGACCCCGCGCGGTTTCGTCGAGGACGTCGAGATGACGTACGACGTCACGCTCGACGAGGCCGACGCCAAGCGCATGGTGACCCGCTTCACCAACCGGCTCAACGCGGAGATGGCGGACGAGCACATCGCCTGAGCCTGAAGCCAGAGCTACGACGAGAGGGGGCGCCCGGTACTCACCGGGCGCCCCCTCCTCGTAGCACCGCTTACTCCCCGAGCAGCCGCCGAACCCGCTCCTGACCCACCGCCAGCAACAGCGTCGGCAGCCGCGGCCCCGTGTCCCGCCCGACCAGCAGGTGGTACAGCAGGGCGAAGAACGTCCGCTGGGCCGTCTTGATCTCAGCCGGCAGCTCCTTGGGCGTGGCGTCGGCGGAGAAGCCGGCCTGCACCTTGGGGACGCCGTAGACGAGGTGGGTGAGCCCGTCGAGCGACCAGTTCTCGGCGAGGCCGTCCAGAAGCAGGCGTACGGACTGCTGGGAGGCCTCGTCGAGGGACTTCAGCAGGTCGAGGTCGGGCTCCTCGCGCACGATGGTCCGCTGGTCGGCGGGGACGTGCGTGTTGATCCAGGCCTCGGCCTTGTCGTAGCGCGGGCGGGCCTCGTCGAGGGAGCCGATCGGGTCGGCGGGGTCCAGCTCGGTGAGGATCCGCAGCGCCTGGTCGGCGTGGCCGGCGGTGATGTCCGCGACGGACGCGAGCGTGCGGTACGGCAACGGGCGGGCCGTGCGCGGCAGTTCACCGCCCGCGGTGCGTACCGCGCGGGAGTGCGCGGCGATGTCGGCGGGCAGGGCGGAGCCGTCGGCGACCTTGGCGTCGAGCTTGTCCCACTCGTCATAGAGCCGCTGGATCTCCTGGTCGAAGGCGATCTTGAAGGACTGGTTGGGGCGGCGGCGGGCGTAGAGCCAGCGCAGCAGCTGAGGCTCCATGATCTTCAGTGCGTCACCGGGGGTCGGCACGCCACCCCTGGACGAGGACATCTTCGCCATGCCGGAGATCCCGACGAAGGCGTACATCGGCCCGATGGGCTGCTTGCCGCCGAAGATCCCGACGATCTGCCCGCCGACCTGGAAGCTGGACCCCGGGGAGGAGTGGTCGACCCCGCTCGGCTCGAACACGACCCCCTCGTACGCCCACCGCATCGGCCAGTCGACCTTCCAGACCAGCTTGCCGCGGTTGAACTCGTTGAGCCGGACGGTCTCGGCGAAGCCGCAGGCGTTGCAGGTGTACGACAGCTCGGTGGTGTCGTCGTCATACGAGGTGACCGTGGTGAGGTCCTTCTCGCAGTTGCCGCAGTAGGGCTTGTACGGGAAGTATCCGGCGGTCCCGGAGGAGCCGTCGTCCTCGGCGGCCGCGCCGGACCCCTCGGCGGCCTCCACTTCGGCCTCGTCGAGAGGCTTCTGCTGGGGCTTCTTCCCAGCAGCGGGCGCCTTCTTGGTCCGGTACTGGTCGAGGATCGCGTCGATGTCGCCGCGGTGCTTCATGGCGTGCAGGATCTGCTCGCGGTAGGTACCGGCGGTGTACTGCGCGGTCTGGCTGATCCCGTCGAACTCCACGCCCAGCTCGGCGAGCGCCTCGACCATGGCGGCCTTGAAGTGCTCGGCCCAGTTCGGGTACGACGAGCCCTTCGGCGCCGGGACCGAGGTCAGCGGCTTGCCGATGTGCTCGGCCCAGCTCTCGTCGATCCCGGCGATCCCGGCGGGCACCTTGCGGTACCGGTCGTAGTCGTCCCAGGAGATGAGGTGGCGCACCTGGTGACCGCGGCGCCGGATCTCGTCGGCGACGAGGTGCGGGGTCATGACCTCGCGCAGGTTCCCGAGGTGAATGGGCCCCGAGGGCGACAGCCCGGACGCGACGACAACCGGTTTGCCCGGGGCCCGACGCTCCGACTCCTCGATGACCTCATCCGCGAAACGGGAGACCCAGTCGGTGGTCTCGGCACTCTGACCCACGATCGGCACGTCCTTCTTTCTGGCTTGGGCAGCGTGAAAGGGCTGCGCATACCAGTCTAGGCGCCACACCCACCAACCCAGGGGCGCGGGGAACTGCGCGACCAGCCCCCACCGGCCCGCAGCCAAAAAAACCGCTACACCCCCCATGGGATACTGACCGTGTCTACGCAAACCCCCGAGGAGAACGGCTCCCACCCCATGGCCCCGGTCACGTCCCTCAGCGACTCCGTCAACCAGCGACTCGCCGACGCCCTCTCTTCCGCCCTCCCGGAAGCCGACGGCGTCGACCCGCTGCTGCGACGTAGCGACCGGGCCGACTTCCAGGCGAACGGCATCCTCGCCCTCGCCAAGAAGGCCAAGGCAAACCCGAGGGAGCTGGCGACGCAGGTCGTCTCCCACATCACCACCGGCGACGTGATCAAGGACATCGAGGTCTCCGGCCCCGGCTTCCTCAACCTCACGATCTCCGACAAGGCGATCACCGAGAACCTCGCGGCACGCTACGAGGACGGCGACCGTCTCGGCGTCCCCCTCGCGGAGCACCCCGGCATCACCGTCATCGACTACGCCCAGCCGAACGTGGCCAAGGAGATGCACGTAGGCCACCTCAGGTCGGCGGTGATCGGCGACGCCCTGCGCGGCATGCTCGACTTCACCGGCGAGCGGACCATCGGCCGGCACCACATCGGCGACTGGGGCACCCAGTTCGGCATGCTCATCCAGTACCTGATCGAGCACCCGGACGAACTGTCGGCGAAGACCGACACGGACGGCGAGCAGGCGATGTCGAACCTGAACCGCGTCTACAAGGCGTCGCGCGCGGTCTTCGACGCGGACGAGGCGTTCAAGGAGCGGGCGCGCAAGCGGGTCGTGGAGCTCCAGTCCGGCGACAAGGAGACCCTCGACCTGTGGCAGCGGTTCGTGGACGAGTCGAAGGTCTACTTCTACTCCGTCTTCGAGAAGCTCGACATGGAGATCCGCGACGAGGAGATCGTCGGCGAGTCGGCGTACAACGACGGCATGCCGGAGACCGCCCGCCTCCTGGAGGAGATGGGCGTGGCGGAACGCTCGGAGGGCGCGCTGGTCGTGTTCTTCGACGACATCCGCGGCAAGGACGACAAGCCGGTCCCGCTGATCGTGCAGAAGGCGGACGGCGGCTTCGGCTACGCGGCCAGCGACCTGACGGCGATCAGGAACCGCGTCCTGGACCTGCACGCCACGACCCTGCTGTACGTCGTGGACGTCCGCCAGTCCCTGCACTTCCGGATGGTCTTCGAGACGGCCCGCCGCGCGGGCTGGCTGGGTGACGACGTCACCGCGCACAACATGGGCTACGGCACCGTGCTGGGCGCGGACGGCAAGCCGTTCAAGACGCGTGAGGGCGAGACGGTCAAGCTGGAGGACCTGCTCGACGAGGCCGTCGAGCGGGCCACCGCAGTCGTCCGCGAGAAGGCCGAGAAGGTGGGCCTGTCCGAGGCCGAGATCGTGGAGAACGGCCGCTACGTCGGGATCGGCGCCGTGAAGTACGCGGACCTGTCGACGTCGGCGAACCGCGACTACAAGTTCGACCTGGACCAGATGGTATCGCTGAACGGCGACACGTCCGTCTACCTCCAATACGCGTACGCCCGTATCCAGTCGATCCTGCGCAAGGCGGGCGAGGCGAAGCCGGCCGCGCACCCGGAGCTCGAACTCGCCCCGGCGGAGCGGGCGCTGGGCCTGCACCTGGACGCGTTCGGCGCGCTCGTCTACGAGGCGGCGGCGGAGTACGCCCCGCACAAGCTGGCGGCGTACCTGTACCAACTGGCCTCGCACCTCACGACGTTCTACGACCAGTGCAAGGTGCTGTCGGAGGACAACTCCGCCGAACTCACGGAGAACCGCCTCCTCTTGGTCGACCTCACGGCCCGCACCCTGCACAAGGGCATGGCCCTGCTGGGCATCAGGACCCCGGAGCGCCTCTGACAACACCGGCACATACCGCGGCCCGTCCTCTCCCCCGGGGAGGACGGGCCGCGGTACTGCTGGCTGACGACACGAGCGTGCACCGCGGACGGCACCGCTGGCCAAGGTTGCCGCGGAAGTGACGTCGTCACGGGACGCCCACCCCTCTGACCTGCGGGGACACCGCCCGGTGGGACGACGCGGCGGGACGGTTCCGCAGACCGATGGCCGATTCCGTACGGGTGCGGGAACCACGGCCGCACGGGTTCCGTGGATCCTTGAGTTCACGCCGATGCGGATCGCGAGTGGGGAGCACATGTCGCGTTGGAAACCGCTGCCCGAGGAACTGGACCCGGGCGTGCGGCAGTTGGTGGTGCGATTACGCAGGCTGAAGGACCACAGCGGCCTGAGCCTGCGACAGCTGGCGGCGAAGACGGGGTACAGCGCGAAGTCCTGGGAGCGCTATCTGGGCGGCCGTTCGCTGCCGCCCGTGGAGGCCGTGCGGGCGCTGGCGGGAATCGCGGGCGAGGACCCGGTCCGGCTGCTCGCCCTGCACGAGGTCGCGGTCGAGGGGTGGACGCGGGACCGGACCGATCCGCCCGCCCCGCGGCCCAGGACGGCGGAGGGCCCGCGCTCCCCGGGCCGGGCGCTGCGGATCGCGCTGGTGGCGGGGGCGTCGGCGCTGGTCCTGGCCGTCTCGGCGGCCCTGCTGGTGGCCATACGACTGGACGGCGACGGTGACGGTGACGGCGGCGGGACGGAGGCGACCCCCGCCGCCCCGCCCGCGCTCTCGGCCCCGCCGGTGTCGGGATCGGGCACGACCCCGGTCCCGCCGTACACCTGCCGGCTGGAGCGGACCGACGGCCGCTGGTACGCGGGCCTCAGCCGCACCCTGGACCTCAACCTGGCGCAGGGCAACGCAGGTCCGGACGTGGCGGAGGCGCAGTGCCTGCTGCGCAGGAAGGGCATCTCGCCGGGCGCCGTCGACGGGATCTTCGGTCCGCGGACCCAGCGGGCGGTCGAGGAGATCCAGCGGCGGGCGGGCCTGGTCGTGGACGGCATCATCGGCCCGCACACCTGGAAGGCGATGCGCGGATGACCGTACCGGAGCCGTCCCCGGCGCGAGAGCGGCTCTGCGCCGAGCTGCGCGGGCTGCGGGCCCGCACGGGGGTGAGCCTGGCGGGGCTGGCGAGGGAGACGACGTTCAGCAAGTCGTCCTGGGAGCGCTATCTGAACGGCAGGACGCTGCCCCCGCGCGCCGCGGTGGAGGAGCTGTGCGCGCTGGCGGCCGAGCCGACCGCCCGGTACCTGGCGCTGTGGGAACTGGCGGAGGCGGAGTGGGGCGGCCGCGCGGCGCTCCCAGCTCCGGAGCCCTCTACTCCTCCGGAGGACGGGACGCCCCGCCCGGACCATCGGCGCGCGGCCGTGGTGGCGGCCCTGGTGACCGCGTGCGCGGTCATCGTCGCGGCGCTGGTCCTCGCCCTGCTCCTGCTCCCCAACGGCGGCTCCCCTACGGCGACTTCGGCGTCCCCGACCGCCGTGGTCCCCCTCTGCTCGGGCGCCGAATGCAAGGGCAAGGACCCCATGGCCCTCAGATGCGCCGCCCAGCCGGACACCCTCGCCGACCACCGCACCGCCACCGGTGCCTGGATCGAACTGCGCTACAGCGAGGTGTGCGGCACCAGTTGGGCCCGCATGTGGGACACCCGCCTCGGCGACGAGCTCACGGTGACCCCGGGCAACCGCCACGCGCAGATCCGCACCCCGGCCGAGACGAACGCCTACGTCTACACGTACATGACGGTCACGACCCCCGGCACAAAGGTCCAGGCCTGCTTCGCCCCGGCAACGGCGGGCCACCGGGAGTGCGTGGCGGGGGTGGTGCCCTGAGAGGTCAGCCGCGCTGGATGCCGACGGTGTCCTGGAGGATGCCCCGCCGCCCGTCCTGCGTCTGCACCACTAGTGCCGAGCCCCGGGACTCCACCGCGAGGTACCAGGTGCCCGGAAGCAGTTCACCGATGGGTTCGATGCCGCCGTCCTCCGGGAAAAGCTGCCGGGCCATCGGTACTGCCATCCAGAACGGGGACGAACCGGAGTTGGCGGTGGAACCGGCCGCGGGCCTGCGCGACAGCTCGTTCTTGGGCGCGCTCACAGGCTCGGGCTCGGGCTGCACGTCGTCGTCCAGGTCGCCGTCGTCCTCGATCAGCCCGAGATAGGTCAGCGCCTTCTTCGTCTTCGACTTCTCGGGGCGGGTGGTGTCGGAGCCGCGCTCCGGGCCTTCTCCCGTGATCCACCCCGGGCTCCGGGCCTGCCGGTCCGCGTACATCGTCGCCGGCGCCCGGGCCGCGTCCGTCGCCTCCACGCTCTCGTCCGCCGTGGCCGCCCGCAGCCCGGCGGTGTCCTGTTTCACCCCTTCGGCGAAGGCCAGCGCCTCGCGCCGCGCCTCGTGGCGGATGCGCACCGCCTCCAGGCGGGCCTCGTCCAGCAGTGCCCGGCCCTCACGCGCCGCGGCCTCCCGAATCCGCTCGGCCTCCGTCCGCGCAGCGCCACGTATCACATCGATGTCCCGCGCGGCCTGCTCCCCCTCCAGGCTCGCCGCGCGCAGGGCCGCCGCGAGGGCGTGCCCGGCCTGCGCCCGCTGTGCCTCCGCCAGTTGCAGCAGTTCCCGCGCCGTCCTCAGGAACCGCCCGGCGACGGACCCGGCGTGCTCCAGCCGGGAGGCCTCCAGCACGGTGTCCCCGTCCGCCCCCATGGACTCCTCCACCAGCACCTCGATTAGAGCCTGTTGGACGGCGTCCGCGTCGACCGGCCGGTCATCGGGGCTCTTGGCGAGCAGGCCCAGCACGAGGCCGTTCAAGGTATCCGGCAGGTCTTCGACCAGCCGCCCCGGCGGCACCGGTGTCTCGTCCAGCTGTTTCCGCAGCACCGCCAGCGGGTTGTCGCCGACGAAGGGCGGCCGGCCGGTCAGCGCGTGGTACAGCAGGCATCCCAGGGAGTACAGGTCGCTGCGGTGGTCGATCTCCCGGGCGCCGTCGGCCTGTTCGGGCGACATGTACGGCGGTGACCCGAGCAGCGCCCCCGTCACCGTCAGCTCATGCACGCTCATCGTCTCGCCGAGGAACTTCGCCACCCCGAAGTCCAGCACTTTCGCCGTCCCCTCGGGCGTCAGCAGCACGTTGGCCGGCTTGATGTCCCGGTGCACGACACCCCGCCGGTGCGCCGCGTCCAGCGCCTGGGCGATCTGTACGGCCCACCCGACGGCGAGCGGCCAGGCGGGAGCGCCCTCCTTGAGTCTTCGGCCGAGGGAGACGCCTTGGACGAGCTCCATGACAAGGTAGAACACCGGCCGTCCGCCCACCGGCACCTCGCCCCAGTCGTGCACGGTGACGATGTTCTGGTGCGACAGCCGCCCCGCCAGCTGCACCTCCCGCCGGAACCGCGTCCGCGTCTCCTCCTCGTTCGCCCCGAAGGCGTGGACCAGCTTCACGGCCACGTCCCGCCGCATCCGCTCGTCCTGCGCGGCCCAGACCTCGCCCATCCCTCCGACCCCGAGCCGGTCCCCGATCAGGAACCGGCCGGCGAGCAGTTCCCCACGCATCGCGCGCCTCCCCCGCCCTCACCCGGTCACACACCCGCCGAGCTGCCCGACGCCCCGTACGACCCGCCCGCGACCCGCCGCAGCCGCCGTGCCTCGTCCTCCAGCCGCCGCGCGATGCCGCCCGCGCCGCCGGTCCCGTCCCCCAACCCGCTGGCCAGGAGTTGGGCGGCGAGGCTGTCGAAGTAGTGTGCAGCAGCGAGGAGTTGCTCGTCACCGTCCGCAAAGGTGTCGTTCATGACGTGCCCGATGTGCCGGCTGATCTCGTCCCGGGCGTCCTGCGTCAGCTCGATCGCCCGCCCGGTCTGGGCGAGGACGGAGTGGCAGGAGCGCTGCAGTTCCTCATCGAGCCGGACGGGTCGGATGGACACGCTGTGGACGTCTCCGCTCTGCAGGACGCGGGTCCCGAGCACGTCGCCGTCGTACGCCTCGAAGCGCCGCAGGTCCATCGCGGTGGTCGCGCCGAGCGCCGCGCGGAAGCACGGGTGGACGTGGAACTCCGTCTCGTGCGGCTGCACCGGCAGGTCGTCGTCCATGACGAACACGACGTCGTTGCCGCGCCGCACCCCGAGGAACCCGACGCCGTGCAGGACGTCGACGATCCCGGGAAGCGTCAACGCCTCGGTGTACGCGGGGAACAGCGAGTGCAGCGAGCCCACGGCGGCCTCGAATCGCGCGGCGAGCGCGGTCCGCGTGACGACGTACCCGTTGTTCTGGAAGAGCGGGTACAGGTTCTTCAGGAAGGGATGCGCGACGAGATACTCCAGGGCCAGGTCCTTGAGCTTCCACGTGGAGAACTGCCGCCCGGCCTGGAGCACGTCCTCCTCGGTGATCCGCTCCCGCCCGTTGACTAACCAGGCGGTCTCCTGGCACAGGTTGAGGAACTGGATGGCGTCCCGCGGCCGGGGCAGACAGCGCCGGAAGAGGTACGACGGCGTCTCCTCGTCCCCCACAACGGCCGGGAACACCTCACCACCCCACAGTCGTTCCTCGGTCACCTCCACCCCGGCGGAGGCCCGCGCCCGGGCCAGCGCGAGATCCCGCAGCGCCTGTTCGGTCCAGGAGATGCGCAGTTCGTCGCCCCGGTACTTGTCCCCTTCCCCGAAGGAGAGGGAGTCGTAGATGTCGGCGCGCAGGAACAGCAGGAAGCGCACGGAACGCCGGTACAGACTCGTCGCGTGCTTGGCCGCCAGCAGCAGCCCGATGACCATGGAGATGCTGTCCGCCTCGGCCGACCACACCAGCTCCAGCTGGTCGACCATGACCAGGAGAGGCCCGTGCGCGTCGGCACACCCCAACTCGTCGAAGGCCCGGGCCACTCCGCGCTCGACAACCTCCAACTGCCGTGCGGCCTGGGCTCCTTCGGACGGTGCCTGGGCGAGATCCAGCCCTGCCTTGACCCCGAACGCCTCCAGGGACAACGACGTCTGCAACCCCCGCGCGCCCTGGGCGAGCCGGTCCACGAGCCGCTCGCCGCCTGCCGCCTCGCCGTTCTGCTTGAGGAACCGGGCGAGCGCCTTTACCGAGTCGATCCTGTGACCGCCGTCGTGCGCGTCCTTGGCGTGGGCCACGAGATGCCGGGCGGCATGGACGGCGAACACGAACCGCCATATCAACGCCTTGGCAGAGTCCCCCGGCAGTCCTTGCAGTTCGAACCGCCGGATCTCCTCCCCGGCGGCCTCGTCAGGGGTGACCAGCAGCCGCTCGGCGTACGCGTCCCCGCGATCGGCCATCAGCTGCATGCACACGGCGCTCTTGCCGGACCCCTTGCGCCCGATGATGAGCATCTTGCGCCCGCTCATGGCGGCGCGATAGGCGGCGTTCGGCAGGAACCCGCCGCGGAGCAACAGCCCCTCGGTCACGTCCCGCTCGGCGTCCTCCCGCCCGAAGTGCACACGCGCGAGCAGCAGCTCGTCGGCCATGCCGTCCCCCCAGGTAGCGCCTCTTCACTGTCACGGTATCCGCATCGCCACCCACCGACCCCCGCACTTCGCGATGTCTTCTCGGGCACGCGGTACAGGCCGCCGCAAGCGCTGACAACTCCCCTGCGTCCCGCTACGGTTGATGGTCAGCCGTAGCTGCCGCACCCCGAAGCGGAATGGCCCGCCTCAGGGGACCGGCGTCAGGTCAGGCACGGGGGGACATGAGCGTCACGGACGATGCACGGGCCACCGGCAGTACCGCGTTACGGGCCGATCCGGCGATGCCCGGACAAGGCGGCGCGGTGCCGAAGCCTTTCTCCGATGCGTATCCGTACGGTGATCCGGCCCCACCGGCACTGACGGAGACCGAGAAGGCGACGGCCGAGCGAGTGCGTCCGCCCGCGGGCCTGAGCAATCTGCCGCCGCAACCGACGCAGCCGTTCATCGGCCGGACCACCGACCTCGACCGGCTACGGCAGTCCTTGTCCCGGTCCTCGGGGCGGGGCATCGTTACTCAGGCGACGGCGACCGCCACCACGGTGAGCGGCCTGGGCGGGATCGGCAAGACGGCCCTGGCGCTGCGCTATGCCCACATCTCCCGTGACTCCTACTCGCTGACCTGGTGGATCACCGGCGAGAGCGACGAACAGATCCAGACCGGCCTCGCTGACCTGGCCCAGCGCCTCCACCCGTTGTGGGCCGCCCGCGCCTCTGCCCGCAAGCGCACCGAGTGGGCACTGACCTGGCTGGAACGACACCCCGGCTGGCTGTTGGTCTACGACAACGTCGAGCGCCCGCAGGATCTCACCCCGGTAATGGGGCGCCTGCTGGGTCATGGCCACCAGCTGGTGACCAGCCGGAGCCGGGACGGCTGGCCCGAGGGCGCGGAACTGGTCGATCTCGACGTACTCGGCGACGAGGAGTCCGTAGAGCTGCTGCGTGCCACCGCCGGGCCCACGGGCGCGGTGGCGCACGACGAGTTGGTCGTGCAACTCGCCGCCGATCTCGGCCATCTGCCGCTGGCTCTCACTCAGGCGGGAGCGTACCTGCGAGAGACCCGCATCCGGCTCGACGCCTACCGCGAGCGGCTGGCCCGGGTGCCGGACTCGGTCCTCACCGACGGACCGGGCCGCTCGGGGCGAACGATCGCACAGATCTGGCGGACCAGTCTGGAGACGATCCGCGGGTCCGACCCGGTGGCCGTACCTCTGCTGTACGCGCTGGCATGGTTCGCCGCAGAGCCGGTGCCGCACGAGGTGGCACGACGCCTGGTGGTATCGGAGTCCTCGTCGGTGGACAGCGCCGAGGCGGCGCTCGCCGCATATCACCTGATCACTCCCGGCTCCGCCGGTCTGAGCCTGCACCGGTTGGTCCAGCGAACCCTGCGCCAGGCTTCACCAGCCGAGGACCCAGGCGCTCGCGACCGCGCGGAACACGCCCTGGCAGCGGAGTGCTCCCACGCCTCGGACGAGCGGCTGCGGCAGTTGCTCGTCCACATCCAGGCCTTGGCGTCCCCTTCGGGTTCCCATCAGGAGCCGGCCCCGGCAGACTCCTCGGGTGCCTCTGCTGCACCCGATGTCCTCACGATGTACCGCCGTGGCGCCGAGGAACTGATCTCACGTGAGCAGCAGGCCCTCGCTCTCCCCCTCATGGACCGGGTCGTCCACATCGGTGCTCGTCTCCTGAAGGACGACGCCCCCGAGTCCCTCGCGGACCGCGACCGCCTCGCCGACCTGCACGCCCAGGCGGGCAACCCGGCCCGAGCCGTCGAGCTGTACAGCAACCTGTATCTGGATCGCCGCCGTCTGCACGGCCCGGACGCCCCGCAGACCCTGCGCAGCCACCACGATCTGGCCCTGGCCTACCACCGGGCCAACGAGGCGATACGGGCCGTACGGGAACTCGGAGTTGTGGTGGCCGACCGCTGCCGCGTCCAGGGCCCCGAGCACGAGGACACCCTCACCGCCCGTGCCGACCTGGCGAGAGCCCTTCAGGAAGCGGGCCGCCCCGAGGAAGCGGTGGCCGAGTTCGAGTCGGTTGTCACCGACCGCGGGCAGGTGCTGGGCGAGCGGCACGAGGACACCCTGTCCGCCCGTGCCGCCCTCGCCGGTGCCCTCCAAACGGCCGGCGATCACAAGACGGCGCTGCGACTGTACGAAGCGGTGGTGACAGACCGTACGTCCGTCCACGGCCCGGACGGCCCCGAGACCCTGAACAGCCGTGCCGATCTGGCCTCGGCCCACTCCTCGGCGGGCGACACGGCCAAGGCGCTCGCCCTGTACGGGAAACTCCTCGCCGACCGTGTACGTGTGCAGGGCGAAGACCACGCGGATACCCTGCGCTGCCGCCAGCGCCACGCGTACATCCGCTGGGCCGTGGCGGGGGCAGAGCCCGCGCTGCCGGACTTCGAGGCGCTGGCCGAGCACAGTGCCCGGGTGCGGGGCCCGGACGATCCGGCCACACTCGAATACCGCCAGGACATCGCGCGGGTACGGCGCAACTGCGACGATTACGCCGGGGCCATCGCCGACTACGGGGCACTCGTCGGCGACTACACGCGCGTGCTCGGCCCTGACCATCCCGTGACTCTGTGGACCAGGGCCTTCCGCGCGGGCACTCTCCGCCGGGCGGGCGACCACGCCCTCGCGCTCCGGGAGTTCACGGAACTCGTCGCCGTCCACACCCGGGTGTACGGCCGGCTGCACCCGGCAACGCTGATCGCTCGCGCCAACCTCGCCCGGGCCCACTGCTCGGCGGGTCACTACACCCGGACGATCCAGCTCATGGAGGCCCTTCTGCCGGACCGGATCGCTGTTCTGAGTGACCGGCATCCCACCGTGCTGGAGACGCGCGAGGACCTGGCTCGGGTACGGCAACTGGCAGGCGATCCCAAGGGCGCGATCGCCGACCTGGAAGGCGTACTGCACGACGTGGTCACCACGCTCGGACGCCCGGGGGCCCACCCTCGAGTGCTCGACCTGCGGCGGAAACTGGCCAACGCTCTCTCCGAAGCGGGCAGCCATGCGAGGGCCATCGAGATGTACGACGACCTGGTTGCCGTACACCAGCAGTTGTACGGCCCGGACCATCTCTGGACGCTGACCAGGCGAGCGGAGCGGGCGTGGACCCTGCTCGACGCGGGACGGCATCGGGAGGCGGTCGATGCCTTCGGCGCGCTCGTCGCCGACCGGGCCCGGGTCCAGGGCCCGGAGCACAAGGCGACGCTGAACGCCCGGGGAGGGCATTGCTGGGCGTTGAGCGTCGCGGGCGAGCACAGGGGAGCAGTCAAGTCGTACGAGGCACTCCTCGCCGATCGTCTCCGGCTCCAGGGCCCGGAGGCCACGGACACCCTCGGCGTCCGCAACAACCTGGCGTTGGCCCGTTCCTCCGCCAAGGATCACGACAGGGCGTTGGAGGAACTGTCGGTCCTGCTGGCCGACCGCCGTCGGCTCTGCGGTGTCGACGCCCCGGCCACGCTCATCGTCCACGAGAACCTGGCGTGGGCCCATCGGAAAGCCGGAGCACCGGAGCGGGCCGTCATCGTGTACGAGGAGGTCGTCGCCGCCCGCACGCGCAGGTCCGGCGACGACCATCCCCGGACCCTGTCGGTTCGGCAGCAGTTGGCGCTGACCCGGCGGAAGACAGGCGACCACCGAGGTTCGCTCACCGAGTTCGAGTCCGTACTGCGCGACCGGATCCGCGTCCTCGGAGCGGACCACGCGGCCGTGCTGGACGTGCGCCTCGACGTCGTCGAGGGCCACAGCAGGCTGGGCGAGCTCGAATCGGCCGTGGGCCTCGCGGAGGAGGCCGTGGCCCAGCACGAGCGTGTGCTGGGCCCGGACCACCCCCGGACGCTGATCGCCCGGCGGGTGCTCGCCTGGACACAGGCCAGGCACGGCCGCTACGAGCGGGCGATCGCCGGATACGAGTCGGTGGTCGCGGACCAGGAACGGATCCTGGGCCAGGAGGACGCCGAGGTGTTCGCAACCCGGGACCTGCTTGCTTACACCCACTCCCAGCGGTGGGACCATGCTCGCGCGATCGCCATGCTCGAACAGCTCGTGGCGGACCGTACGGCTGCCCTGGGCCCGGAGCACTACGCCACCCTGGCCTGTCGTCAGTCGCTGGCCAGAAAACGCGAGCTGGCTGACGACCGCGTGGGCGCGTTGCGGGAACTGGAGGAGCTGCGAGAGACCCTCGAACGCCTGCTGGGCCCCGAGCACTCAGACACACTGGACATACGGGACGACATCGCCTGGGTGCACTCGGACCCGGCGGCGGCGGGCAAGGCCGCGAAAACCGCCGCGGAACTGGTGCGACACCACAGGGTCCGGTTCGGCGCCCTGGACGCCAGGACACTGAGCGCCCGTCTCCGGCTCCTGGGCGCACTCAGGAAGTCAGGCCGGATCCGGCAGGCCGCGGCGGAGGCCGACGCCCTCCTGGAGGACCACCGCCGCTGCGCGCGGGACGAGGACCCTGAAGCCTTCCTCACCGCGCGCGGCCACATCGCCTTCGCCCTGCGCGCAGCGGGCGAACAGCGGCGCGCTGTACAGGAATTGACGGCGCTGGCCGACAACAGCGGCCAAGTACGCGGGCCGGATCACCCCGACACGGTCGAGTGCCGCGTCGACCTCGCATACGCCCACTGGGAGGCGGGCGACACCCGCCAGGCGGCGATCCTCCTGGAGGAGGCCGTCCGGCAGTACGCGAAACAGCTTCCCGAAGAACACCTGTCGCTGCTGGGTGCACGCGCCCACCTGATCTGGATGACGGCCGACATCGGCCCCGCGAACCGCGCGGTGCGCGAGGCGCGGACTCTGGTGGCGGATGCCGCCCGACATCACGGCCCGGACAGCCGGCTCACCCTGGACATGCTGAACGTGCTGGCCCACGCCCTGCTCCAGGCGGCTGAGCCGAGCGCGGCCCTGGCTGTTCTCGGTGACAGACTCAGGAGGTTCTCCGGGCTCGTCCCGTACCTCGACTTTCCCGTAACCCCTGATGCCGTCGCCGAGATCCACCGTCGCGCGGCCGAAGCGCGGGTAAAGCCTGGCTGGTCGACGGAGAGCCCGGACACGACCAGGCTCGGCGTGATCGTCGAGATCCTGGCCTGGAACCACGACGGCTTCCTCCCCACCTTCACCACCGAACTGGCCCACGCCCTCTCCGACTCGGGCGCGCCCTCAGCTGCCGTGGACCTCCTGAAGGCCGTCCACGCGGCCCGTGCCCGCATGTTCGGACCCGACCACCCCGACACCCTGGAGAGCCTCACCGAGCTGGCATTCGTCTGTCTGGAAGCGGGCACGCCGGAAGCAGGGCCGACCCACGAAAACGTCCTGGCGGCCTGGGAACGGACCTACGGCCCCGATCACCCGGGCATTCCCCTGCTCCGCTGGCGCTTGCGCACCGCACGCCCCGCATGGCAGGCCCGCCTGACCCTGCCGGCGGACGACGTGCCGGCTGTCGGCAGTCCGGCACCGCTGGAAGTGCGGCTGGAACGAGTGGCAGGAGTACCGGAGACCGAGTTGGGGCGGGTGGTGGTGACCGCAAGCTGTCGGACACCCGCCTCGGTCGAACCGGCGTTGACGGAGCTGCCGGAGGGCGGCCCCGACGGCCCCACCGGCCCCGCCCGGTTCACCTTCACCGCTCGGGGGCCCGGGGACCACGACGTACGTTTCACGCTCTACGACCACGCGTCTGGGCATGTGTTGCAGGAGATCAGGGCGGTCGTCCCGGTACTGGGGAACGCGCCGCACGGCACGGGGGAGGAAAACGGGAATGGCGCTGGAAATAGCCGTGGAGATCGTGCGAGACCCCTCCCGCGGCTTCACGGGGATACCCCGGCAGACGGGTGAGGCGCAGTCGGCACCGCCGCGCGGCTTCCTCCCCCAGCTGCGGGTGATCATCAGCTCGGGCTCCGACGGCCTGCGCATCAAGGTCAACGCACCCAAGCCGGAGGCCCCTTGGGATCGGGTGTGGCACAGCGCCAGGCTGACGGTGTCCGAGCAGCAGCTGCAGGCGCGTGGCAACCGGCTGCGTGACTTCTGGCGGGACAGGTTGGTGCGCTACGAGAACCCGGACGGCGACGAAGACGGCCGGGCGGGCTCCTTCCCCCTCGCCGAGACGGCTGACCTGAACGACTATGCGCATGTCACGGACCCCATCACCGCCCGACTCGCGCGCGACGGCCACGCGTTGCTGCGCAGCATGCTCGCGGGCGACGACGCGGACTTGCAGCGGGTCAGGGAGTTCCTGATGTCCGCGCTGGCCGGGCCCAGCCCGATGCGGGTCAGTTTCGACTCCTGCGTCCACCTTCCGTGGTCGATGCTGGCGGTGGACCCGGAGCGCTGCGTCAAACCCTGGGAGGCGTTTCTCGGCCACCGGCACGAGGTGGAGCACGGCGACGACGACGGCTGGCACCATGCCCCGCTTGGCCGGCGCGACCGCGCGGCGACCAGTCTCAACAAAGACACGGCCCTGGACAGCGTGGGCCGCGCCGCGGAGGTGCACCGGCTGCTGGACGACCACACCTGGCTGGTGGTGCGCACCCAGAGCGACGAACTGCTTCAGGCACTGTCCCGGCACATCCTCGACGAGGATGTCATGTACTTCTGGTGCCACGGCCACTACGTCGACGTGGGCATGGGAGCGGGCGGTCCGGGCCACGGTCTGTCTGTCTGCCTCTCCGACGGGGAGCACATCGACGGCACGATGGTCTTCGAACGCCGTGAAGGCATTCCCCGCACACCTCACTCCCGCTTCCGCCCCTTCGTCCTCCTCAACGCCTGCCACACCGGCCGAGGCGCTCCACCCGGCGCCCTGCGGAACCTGGGCGAGCGGCTGCGTGAGATGGGCGCCGACGGCGTACTCGCCCCGCAGATCGAGATCCCGCAGGTCTTCGCGACCGAATATGCCTACGCCTTCCTGGAGTTGTATCTCACCGGCGAGCAGACAGCGGGCGAGATCAGCAGGCGGCTGGTGGGGGACTTCGCCGAGAAGTACCACAATCCCCTCGCCCTCGCCTACGCCCTGCATTGCGGCATCGACAGCAGGCTGGAACTGGACTCGTGATCCGCCGTCTCCCTCCGCCTGCCGA
Organism: Streptomyces sp. NPDC047072; assembly: GCF_040643855.1. Taxonomy (NCBI): domain Bacteria; kingdom Bacillati; phylum Actinomycetota; class Actinomycetes; order Kitasatosporales; family Streptomycetaceae; genus Streptomyces; species Streptomyces sp. NPDC047072. The sequence continues at coordinate 83,329 of NZ_JBEYVC010000022.1, forward strand.
GGTCGACCTCGACGAACAGGGGCGCCTGGTCCTGCCCGGCGGCGGAACCCCTGTGCCCGTCAACCGGGTGGCCGACCACCTGGCCCGGCGTCTACGCATCCCGTCCTGGGCAACCGATGTCCATGTGTACGTCCACGGCTGGCGGACTCCACCCAGGCAGGCGACCCGGACCGCGGTGCGGCTGCTCGAACAGGCCACCGCGCTGCACGATGCGGCCCCGGATCGCTACCCGGGGCTGAAGAGCGGTTACCGACCCTGGTGCGTGGTGGTCCGCTGGCCGTCGTCCGGCCTGAACTACTTCGAGATCAGGGACCGGGCGCACGCCATGAGCGCGGAGGGCAAGGGCCACGCGCCGTACGTGATCGGCCACTTGCTCGGCTATCTGGACACCGAACGGGGCGACCCGAAGGGTCCACCGGTCATGGCGGGCCGCAGCGGCAAGTACCTGCATCTCATGGCCCACTCCTTCGGCGGCCGATTCGTGTGCGAGGCGATGCAGCGTGCGGCGGAGAAGCCACCGGTCCTGGGCTGGAGCACGCCCCGGGACCCGCGCCGCCCTTTCACCGTGGACAGCGCGCTGGTCTTCCAGATGGCCGCGCCCCGGGACATCTTCACCACCCGCTTCGCCACCCTGTTCCCCACCCCTGGCCACCCCGGCGCCCCCCTGCGCGGCCCGATCGCCCTCACCCACTCCCGCTGGGACCGGGCCACCGGCTACTGGCATCTCCGCGCCGAGAAGGCACCGGGAATCGGCCACTCGGGCACAGGCGCGGCCCCGGTCCCCCAGTTTTCGACCCGGCTGCTTCCCACTGACACCCTCTATCCGCAGGAGGTCCTCGACCACCGCCTGGTCAACATCGACGCCGACTGGCGCTACCGCGGCAGCCTCCGCGCCCGCCGCCTCCACCCCTCGGGCGCCCACTCCGACTTCGTCCACCCGGAGTCCGCCCACCTCCTGGTGACCCTGGCGGAGCGCTCCCGCTGACCTTGATCCGGCCCGGCGTCGGCATGGTGCGGCCGAAGTCACTGACCGTGGACCCCTGGATGCCCGACAATGACCTTTGTCCGTGGACAAGGCAGAACGGCCCCCCGGGGGACAGATGGCCGAACAGGAGTCCCACAGTCAGCGGTCGGCCGGGCGGCCGGGCCGGAGGTTCGGTCCGTCGCGGGCGGACACGGAGGAGTACCGGGCGCTCGCGGAGTTCCTGCGCCACCGCGTGCGCGAGGCCGGGCTGACCGCGCGGGGCCTGACCGAGGCCACGGGTCTGGGCGAGACGGCGATCGCCGAACGCCTGGCGGGCGACAAGGTGGAGGAGCACTTCGTCACGGCGGTGGTGGAGGCGTGCACGGAGACCGCAGAGCTACGGCCCCGTAGAGCCCGTCTCCTCGCCGAGGGCCGCACCCTGCTGGCCAGGGCGGAGAGCCGGCACGCCCCGGCCCTGCTGGGCGCGGCCGCCCGGCAGCACCTCCTGGACCCCTCCGGGGAACTCCACCTCAAGAACGGCCGGTTGGCGGCGCTGCACCGCGTCCACCACCAGTCCGAGCTGGCCCTGCACGAGACGACCGCCCTGGCCGCCGTCCTGGCCGTCTGGGTGCCGGTGCTGGCCGAGGAGGTCGAACACCTCACCCGGGAACGGGAGTCGGCGATGTCGGCGCTCCCGCCCGACCTGCCCCGGCTGCGCTCGCTGGACGCGGACCTCGCCCGCACGACCGAGCGCCACACCCGCGCCCGCACGGAACTGACCCGCGCGGAAGGCGACCGCAAGCTGGCCGCCGCACTTCTCGCGGAGGCCATGACCCGCACCCGCGCGATCCGCCGCGAGGTCCTCCCTCTCCAGGCCGCGGTCCGCCCCACCACCGACGATCCCGCGGACACCCCGGCCACGACCGGGCTCACACCCCAGGCGGTGTACGGCGACACCGTGGACGCGGCCCTGGACCGCGCCGAGGCGGCCGGCCGGGCCGTCGCGAAGCGGCTGCACGCCGCGCTGACGGACCTCGACGACCACGCACAGCAGCCCCTCGCCCCGCCCCCGACGGACCGCGCGGCGGACCCTCTGTGGTGGGAGTGGCTCAGCGACGTCCCGACGACGGCGTTCACCGAAGCCGAGGAGACGGCGGCCGCCCTCCTCAAGCGCCGCGACCCGCACGACCCCGAGTTCGAGGAGATCGTACGATCGAGTCGACCCCGTGAGGTGATGCTGCTGGCGGACCGGCTGCTGGCCCACCACTGGCCGGAGGGCGCGGTCCGCCTACGAGCCGCCCTGGCCCTGGCCCTCCCCCCGGACGAACTCGCGCCCCTGATCCTCGCGTTGGCGCACACCACGGGAGCGGTACGACGTCCCGAGCAGGCCGCCCAGATGCTGCTCGCGGCGGTACTGCTGCGCCCGCCGACCGAGGTCCTCGCACTCACCGACCAACTGACCGCGACCGGGGACGAGTTGCCGACGGCGCTACGACACGGAATAGCGGCCTTCGCCCGGCGCCCACCGGCCGACGTGGCCGCCTACCTCCGCGCGCAGCGAGGGCGCACGGACTCACCGCCGTACGTCCTGGAGTCCGTGGTCCGGGAATGGCCCGTGGACCGGCTCCTCACGTCGGACTGGTTCACGGAGATGATCCCGCGCCTGTACGACGGCGACGGCAGGGAGCTGGTCCGGCTCCTCGCCCGCCTCCACCAGGACTGGCCCCCGCCCCTCGACCAGGCGGCACACGAACTCACCGCCGAGATCGTGCAGTTGCTCATCCGCAGGGAGTCACTGGCACGCCTGAACCTCATCGCCGACGCGCTCACCGCGCAGGGCCTCTCCCCGGCGGAGGTCTTCGCCCCCCACGCCCACCTCCTCACCCCCGGCTTCCTGGCACCCGCCGACGAGACCTGACCCGAACTCGCACCACACCGCCTTCCCCAACTCCCGCTCCCGGACCCCCCACTTGTCGCTCAGCGCGGCGACGAGGAGCAGCCCGCGCCCGCCCTCGTCGGCTCGGTCCACGATGTGCGGCACACCGGGCCCGCTGTCGTGCACCTCGACCCGCAGCACGCACCCGTCGTACCGCAGGAAGAGTCTCAACTGCCGCCCGGGCGGCACCCCGTGGACCAGCGCGTTGGTCACCAGCTCGCTCACACACAGCAACACGTCGTCGGCGCGCGGGCTCTCCGCGAGCCCCCAGCCGACGAGCGCCTCGGCCGTGAACCGCCGCGCGGCGGAGGCGGACCGCCGGTCACGGGCGAAGAACCTCTCGCGCAGGGGCCGTAGTTGGATCGTCTCGTTCACGGGACGAGAGTTGCGGAGAGTGACTACCGTTGATCACTCGGTGGACCCGTACAGATTTTTTGTACGGGCGCATACCGGTGACGTACGTAGCCCACCGGGGGATGGACACGAGCATGAGCGCCAGGAAGCCGCCGCGACCCAAGAACCTCACGTCGATGAAGATGCTGGGCAAACAGCTGGGCACGGCCCGCCGCACGGCCGGGTACACCCAGAGTGCGCTGGGCGACCGGGTCAGGGCGGACGAGGAGACGATCGCGTCGATCGAACAGGGCCGCCGCGCGCTGAAACCGGACCTGGCGTCCCTGCTGGACGAAGTCCTGGACACGAAGGGGATGTTGTCGGCGGGGGTGGCCAACCTGCCGGACATCGACCAGTTCCCGATGTGGGCCGAGCTGTACGTCGAGCACGAGCGCGAGGCCATCGCCCTGTCCTGGTACGACGCGCTGGTCGTGCCGGGCCTGCTCCAGACCGAGGCGTACATCCGGGCGTTGCTGAGCGGGCGTGTTCCGGCGTACGACGCGGACGAACTGGAGACGAAGGTCCAGGCACGCGTCGGCCGACGGGAGATCCTGCACCGCAAGGTCCCCCCGACGCTGAGCTTCGTCGTCTGGGAACCCGCCCTCCTGATGCCCACGGGTGGCCGCGAGACCCACCTGGAGCAGCTCCACTTCCTACGCGAGTACTCCGAACTCCCTTGCCTGTCCTTGCAGATCCTGCCGCTGAACCGCACCTCGCACGCGGGAGACGCGGGCCCGTTCACGCTTCTGGAGACGCCCGACCACCAACACCTCGCCTACACCGAGTCCCAACGCGGCAGCCAGTGGGTTTCCAACTCCGATGAGGTGTCCATCCTCGCGCGCAAGTATGCGATGCTGCGAACGCAGGCCCTCACCATCGAGGACTCCAGAAGCCTGCTGGATCGTCTGCTAGGAGAGCAATGAGCAGCGCACTTCAGTGGTTCAAGTCGACCTACAGCAGCAGCGAAGGCGGCCAGTGCCTCGAAGTCGCCCTCGGCCCCCACGCCATCCACATCCGAGACTCCAAGAACCCCACCCCGACCATCCAGTTCACTCCCACCGCCTGGTCCGCTTTCGTCACCGCCCGCTGAACCCACCCGCTTTTCAGGGGCGCGGGGAACTGCGCGACCAGCCCCCACCACCCCGCACCCGCCCCACAACCGAACCCTCCCCCACCTCCGACTGTCAGTGCCACCCCCTACAGTCCCCCTCATGGCAACACTCCCGAACCCCCTCCCCCGGCTCGCCACCGACCCCAGCGGCCGCTCCCTCGGCCTCGAACTCCCCCTCGGCAAGCTGATCGACACCACCGACGAGGGACCCTGGCACGAGCCGCTGCTGTGGCACGCCGAGTACTCCGCGTCCCCCGGCGCCTGGACAGCGCTGGGCGCCCCCGCGGCCCGCGCGGGCCTGTTGCCGGTGCTGATAGACCTCGGCGGCAGCCAGGGCGGCCCGGCGGAGTGGGAGTTGATGCCGGGCGAGATGTCGTACCCGGGAGACCACGACCCGGAGGAGATCCTCGCGGAGCTGTGGGAGGAGGGCGCGGACACCTACGGCGAGACGGTCACCGCCCCCTTCGACGAGGAGTGGCCCGGCACGGCCCCCGCGGCCACACCCTTCCCGATCGCCCCCGACACCCGCGCAGCGGAGACGGCGGACGCCCTCCTCACCGACGGCACCCGGCTGAAGGACCCCCGCCTGGCCCTGGTCCCGGCCCGCCGCAGCGCCGACATCCCGGCGGCGATCGGCTGGACGGGCCCGCTGAACTACGAAGGCGACGTGGCCCGCCTCTGCGCGGTACTCCGCTCCTGGGAGGACCGCTTCGGCACCAGGGTCATAGCCCTGACCTTCGACACCCTCACCCTCTCGGTGGCAGCCCCACCCACCACAGAGCCCGAAGCGGAAGCAGTCGCCGCAGAACACTTCGCCTTCTGCCCCGACAACATCACCCAGGGCCCAGCCACCCTTACCGCGTACGCGAAAGACCTGACAGACGCACACACCTGGACCTTCTGGTGGGACTGACCCAGCACTATTCAACTGCGTCCCGGCAGCCCACCTAGGGGCGCGGGGAACTGCGCGACCAGCCCCCACCGACCCGCAGCCGCCGCAGACCCTCCCCAATCTCCTCCGGCGTCTGCGTCACAAAACACAACCGCATAGTCGCCCGACCCACCTCCCCGCCCCCGGCATAAAACGGCGCCCCCGGCACGTAAGCAACCCCAGCCCGCACGACCTCCCCCAACAACTCAGTCGTGTCGTACGACGAAGGAAGCCGAGCCCAAAGGAACATCCCACCCTCGGGCCGAGTCCAAGAGGACCCCTCAGGCAACGCATCCCCCAGCCCCGCCAACATCGCATCCCGCCGAGCCCGATACACCCCCGCAACCCGCCCCACATGCGCATCGAGATCCCGATCCGCCAAATACCGAGCCGCAGCAAGCTGATTGACGGTGGGCGTATGAAGATCCGCCGCCTGCTTGGCCACCGCACAGGCCCGCCGCAGAACCCCCGGCGCCCGCAACCACCCCACCCGCAACCCCGGCGCCATCACCTTGGAGAAGGACCCGAGCAGCACCACCCGATCGGCCACCCCCTCATGCGCCGCGATCCAAGGAACCCGCTCCCCCTCGAAGCGAAGCTCCCCGTACGGATCGTCCTCGACGACCCACACCCCCCGCCGCACCGCAACCGCGGCCACCGCGGCCCGCCGCACCGCGGACATCGTGCGCCCGGTCGGATTCTGAAAGGTAGGCACGGTGTAGAAGAACTTGGGCCGCTCCCGCTCCACAAGGGCATCAAGTGCCGAGGGATCGGGCCCGTCGTCGTCCCCGGGCACGGCCACGACCCGCGCCCCCGCGAACGCGAAGGCCTGAAGTGCCGCGAGATAACAGGGACTCTCGACAAGGACGGTGTCCCCAGGCTCCAACAGCACGGTGGCAAGCAGCGACAACGCCTGCTGCGAGCCGGTCGTGACGAGAAGATCGTCCGCCGAAGTCGGCAGCCCCCGCACCGACATCCGCCCGGCGAGCGCCTCCCGCAACACCGGCTCACCCTCGGTCGTGGAGTACTGCAACGCCCGCGCGGGCGTCTCCGCGAGCACCGCCCCGAACGCCGCGGCGATCCCCTCCGCGTCGAACAGCTCGGGCGCCGGCAGCCCGCCCGCGAAGTTGATCACCTCGGGCCGGGCGGTGACGGCCAGGATGTCCCGTACGGGAGACCCCCCGACCGCCCGGGCCCGCGCGGCGAGCGGCGGAGGCGGCGCGGAAGCGAACGTAGGCACGGCCATGGCACGGCTCCTTCGACAGCGAACTGCGAACTGCGACGACTGGGTGCAGCGCAGCCTAAGGAACTACATGCCGCCTACAAGCACCTTTCCGCGATACGGACACCGGTCCCGTCACGCCTTCGTGCCGAGGGCCCCGTAGACATTGATGTCGTCATCGGTCACGTCGTTGATGTCCCGGTACCGGATCTTCTCGATGTCGTCGAGCGCCTCGAAGTCCTCGGGGTCGATGGCGGGCGGCGCGGGCGCGGGCCCCGGGTTCCACCGGTGGGCGGGCACGACACCGGGCTCGTCCAGACTCAGCCCGGGCGTCTCGGTGAAGAACCGCTCAACTTCCGCCCTGGACCGGAACACGAAGGTGAACCCGCGCTCGGTGTACGTCCGCTGCACGGCACGCGTGGGCTCGGGATGCATCTCGTCGGTCAGATGGCTGAGCACGACCCGGCTGCCCGTCGGCAGCGCCTCGACCAGCTCGCGCACGATCGGATAGGCCTCGCCGTCCTCGACGAAGTGCAGGATGGCGACCAGGCACAGCGCGATCGGCTGGTCGAAGTCGAGCGTCTTGGCGGCCTGCTGAAGGATCTGCTCGGGACTCTTGAAGTCGGCGTCGATGTAGTCCGTACGCCCCTCGGGCCCACTGGTCAGCAGCGCACGGGCATGCGCGAGCACGACCGGGTCGTTGTCGACGTACACGACCCGCGCGTCGGGATGGATCCGCTGGGCGATCTGGTGGACGTTCTCCCCGGTGGGCAGCCCGGTCCCGATGTCGAGGAACTGCCTGATTCCGTCCTCCTCGGCCAGCTTGGCGACCGCCCGCCGCATGAAGTCCCGGTTGTGCCGGACGTCGAGATAGCCGCGCGGGTTGGCGGCGAGCGCGGCGGCGGCGGCCTCGCGGTCGGCGGGGTAGTTGTCCTTGCCGCCGAGGAAGACGTCGTAGACGCGGGCCGGATGCGCCCTCGTGGTGTCGATCCGCTTGGCCAGCTCGGCCGGATCCTGACTGAGCGCGTCACCGGACATGGGCGTCTCCCCTAAGAGTCGGTCGTGCAACAGACAACCTCTGCACTGAGATGGTCAAGAACCTAACTCCCGACGCCACTTGATGGTGCCCAGTGCCCGATTCACCCCGTCCCGCGTCCCGCGCTCCCCTCCCGGGAAACGAAAAAGACGCAGGTCAGCGCACATCCACCCGACCACCCGTCCCGAATCCCCCGGGAAAGCTGGCCACCCGCCACCCCCACGGCCCAACCTGACCCCATGCCCACCCTCCGCACCCGCACCACACAAGCCCTCACCCTCACGACCCTGCTGCTCCTGCTGACGACGGGATGCAACGACGGCCAGGGCGTACGGGACGAGGGCCCGGCCACCACCCACAAGGCGGCGACAAACGAAAGGCCGCCCGGCACGGAGCCGGACGGCCTGACGATCAAGCAGCGGTCACACGCGTGATCACGCGTGGGCGAAGCCGACGGCCTTCGGGTTCGGGCCGTACTTGTTGTCACCCGGCTCGCTGTCCAGCACGGAGAAGATGAACAGGGTGATGGGACCGGCAAGCGGGACGATCTGGAACAGGATCCACCAGGCGCTGCGGCCCGTGTCGTGCAGACGGCGCGCGGTGACGGCCAGGCCGGGCAGCAGGAAGCCGACGATGGGGAGGGCCACCAGCCACCCCTGCTTGGTGACGATGCCGAGCACCAGGAACACGACGTAGATGATCGTGGCGAACAGCGCGAACATCCAGTATTCCTTGCGGCGCGCACGTCCGCTGAAGACCGCGTACTTCTTGAGCACGTCGAGGAAGTAGTTCATGGTGGTGTGTCCCCCACTCCGAAAGAATCAGGCCAGGCGGAGAAGATATGGAGGATGTCGGGAACCCGTCAATTCGCTAGATCTAAACGCTTCGTAAGGCAACACCGGAACAGCCCCGCCGAAACCACTGGAAGGACCGCTTCCACCAGCCAAATACAGGACACACGACCCCAAAACACCCGCCGGAACGAGTTCCCGCCGTAGCCGCAGCGATCTCGAACCGTTAGCGAAGTTTCAGCGCCGCCTCGGTGGCCCAGTAGGTGAGGATGTTCCGGGCACCGGCCCGCTTGATCCCGGTCAGGGTTTCCATGATCGCCCGGTCCCGGTCGACCCACCCCTTCTCGGCGGCGGCCTCGACCATCGAGTACTCACCGGAGATCTGGTAAGCGGCCACGGGGACATCCACGGCGTCCGCGACCCGCGCCAGGATGTCCAGGTAGGGCCCGGCAGGCTTCACCATCACCATGTCGGCCCCCTCCTCCAGATCAAGGGCCAACTCCCGCAAGGACTCCCGCACGTTCGCCGGATCCTGCTGATAGGTCTTCCGATCCCCCTGGAGCGAGGACCCGACGGCCTCCCGGAACGGCCCGTAGAAGGCGGACGAGTACTTGGCGGTGTAAGCGAGGATCGCGACATCCTCCCGCCCGATCTGATCGAGGGCATCCCGTACGACCCCGATCTGCCCGTCCATCATCCCGCTGGGCCCCACGACATGGGCACCGGCATCGGCCTGCACCTGAGCCATCTCGGCGTACCGCTCCAGGGTGGCGTCATTGTCGACCCGCCCCTCCGAGTCCAGCACCCCGCAGTGCCCGTGATCGGTGGTCTCGTCGAGACAAAGATCGCTCATCACGAGCAACTCGTCCCCGACCTCGGCCCGCACATCCCTCAGGGCAACCTGCAGAATCCCGTCCGGATCGGTCCCAGGAGTCCCGAGAGCATCCTTCTTGGACTCCTCAGGCACCCCAAAGATCATGATCCCGGACACCCCAGCCTCAACCGCCTCCACGGCAGCCTTCTTGAGACTGTCCCGAGTGTGCTGCACAACCCCAGGCATAGCAGCAATCGGCACAGGCTCACTCACCCCCTCCCGCACGAACGCGGGAAGGATGAAGTCGGCAGGGTGCAACCGAGTCTCGGCAACCATCCGACGCATAACGGCACTAGTCCGCAACCGCCGAGGCCGAGAGCCGGGAAAGGATCCGTAGCTCGTCATACCACCCACGCTACGCCCGGGACGAGGGTCCGTTTACCGACGGTTTGTCGAACGCCCGCGCCCCGGTGGGGGCTGGTCGCGCAGTTCCCCGCGCCCCTAAAAAACAAAGGCCCAGGTGGGTCTTTTGTCACCCGCGTACGGCGCGCAGGGGTCGGGGGCGGGGGGTGTCCGCCCGCAGCGGCCGGCGTCCGTTACCGAGCACATCCGCAAAAGAGAGAACCGCCGGACCGAGGACGGATACCCCCCGCCCCCGGCCCCGACCCACCACCGAACCGTGGGCG